>JAQIDF010000431.1 GCA_027858145.1 Prolixibacteraceae bacterium
ACTTTCCCGTTGAACGATTCTGAAAACTGCATATACTCGAAAGATGTAATTTCGTTTGCTCACGAAAAAGGATGGTTCAATGGTTTAAATAAAGATTTCAGTTTTTCTGATGTTTATGCTCCGGTTGATTTTGGTGGTGCCCGCTTTTGTGAGGCACGTGTATGGGCTGGTTTCAATAAAGTAGCATCTAATATGGAGAAATATACCGATTATGTTATGGGCGATATTGAACATGGCGAACATGGATTTGCATCGAACCGTATGCCTTTGTGGATAAAACCTGATAAAAAGTTGTCGGTTCAGGATGTTATGGGCATGATGCGCGATCACTTTGAAGGCACTCCAATGGACATGACAACCGATATTGGTGCAGGCCCGCATGGTTTACCCTACCGTTGGCGCCCGCTTACCTGGGATGTCGATTCGGTACAGTATTGCAATGAGCGTGCTATATCAACCCAGCAAACCGGATTTTCATTTGTTTCGCAAAGCCGGAGCAACCTGCCTTCGCCAATCGGTGGTATTTTGTGGTTTGGTATTGATGATACCTACAGTACTTGCTATGTGCCTGTTTATTGCGGTATAACCGAAGTGCCCGAAGAATTTGCTGTGGGGAACGGCGATTTACTCACTTACTCTGAAACTTCAGCATTCTGGACTTTTAATCTGGTGACGAATTTAACTTACTTACGTTACGACTTAATGATTGAAGATGTAGTTAAAGTGCAGAGTGAGCTGGAAGATAAATTTGTAAAAATGGTTCCTGCTATTGATGCTGCGGCATTAGCGTTATGGGATAATGGAGATAAAAAAGCTTCACGTGATTTTTTAACGGCTTATGTGGGGAACACTACAGCCAATACGGTTGATCGTTGGAAAGAACTGGGACAGTACTTGTTAGTAAAGTACAAAGACGGTAATATAATGAAAGAAAAAAATGGTGAGTTTTTGCGTACCGAAGAAGGCATGCCGGCAAGCCCCGACCAACCCGGATATCCCGAAGAATGGTACCGGAGCATTGTGAAACAAGCCGGTGAAAAATTGAAAGTAAAGGGAAGTAGCCATTAATATTGAAATGTTAAAGAAGCACTAACTAAAATTTAAAAAGTAAAGATGGAATCAATTCGTGTTCCTTTTGATGAGATGAAATCCGAATTTAAGCGGATTTTGATTAATTATAATTTTACAGAAAAGAAATCTGAAAAATGTGCTGAGGTTTTCGCTATGAATAGTTTGGAGGGAGTCTATTCACATGGTGTATATCGTTTTACCCGGTTTGTTGATTACCTGCAAAAAGGATATGTAAAACCTGACAATGAGCCTGAATTGCTGATATTTCTAACGAGTTCTTTTTTAGTTCTCGATTTTTAATTACTTTTGCCGCGCCTTTAGAAAGAAAGGTAGTCGCAATCTCTTACCAACACAAATATCGGTAACATTGCGCATCAAACCATTAAAATGATTAGTGATGGACGCTATTAAAATTGCTGAAAACGCATTTGCAAACGAAAACCCAAAACAACATCCTTCGTTTGGAGCCGGTGATACAATTACTGTACACTATAAAATTAAAGAGGGAAACAAAGAACGTATCCAGAATTTCAGGGGTGTAGTGCTTCAAACAAAAGGAGCCGGTTCTTCTAAGACTTTTACTATACGTAAAATGTCTGGCAATACTGGTGTAGAACGTATTTTTCCTACCGATTCACCTTTTATTGAACAAGTTGATGTGAATAAAAGAGGTAAAATTCGTCAGTCACGTATTTATTACTTCAGAAAACTTACCGGTAAGAAAGCTCGTATTAAAGAGCGCAAATTCTTTTAGAATACGATTTTTATTCCATATAAAAAAGGGTTGCCTGAATTTCAGACAACCCTTTTTTTTTTATTTTAATAGTAAAATGAAGTTTCATAAGAAGACCGGTTGTTTTTATTGTCTTTCACTTCAATTTTAAGCTGATGTGTTTTACCCTTTTCAATGTGTTCATCAAAAACGTATTCAAGCATATCCCGCTTCATGTCATAACTGAAAAGAATCCATCCACCATCAATGTAAACATTATATTTGTCAATCCCGGAAAGCTCGTCTTCAATTTTAAAACGAATACGGTTGGGCTCCATTAATTGATTGTTTTTAAAACTTAATACATCAATTTTAGGTGAAATGGTATCGGTTACAATACAAATATCACCAAACGTCATTGTCTTCGATACTACTTTTCCATCGGTAAATTCACCTCCAATAGCAGAGTAGGTTCCTTCTTTAATATCGAAATAAGCCAATAATGCTTTGTCATTCAGTTCTTCGGGGAGATTTACTGGCTTCACGGCTATGTCAATTGCTTTGTCAAGTGGTGTAAAAGGCCGGTGTACCCTGTGGAGTGAAGAAAATGCACCCGGAGGTGTTTTGCCTTTTTTGTATATAAAATGTAAATCGTTGTACAAAGCGTTTGAGGGGAGTGTTACGTCAATTTCGTCATCTGAAAATTTGTTTTCTTCGTTATAGTGAAAAAAAGCTGCTGTTTTTAATTCAGGATGGTTGACAGGCTTGGTTGATCGGAGTGTAAATTCTACTTTGGCTGAATTCATATTGATGTCGAAGAATACAATTTTTACTGTATGTCTTTTCCCGTCATTGAAATTGAAGATGCCCCTGTTCCATGTTTGTTTATAAATTTCCAGCTTATTTCCGGGTTCAATAAAGGTTTTGTGGTATTTTTCATTTCTTTTTATCGCAGCTTCGTAATCGATATGACTGTTTATATCGCGCATTTTACTGTATTGCAGCTGGTCAATCTGAAAAGCATTGACGAGTTGATTGTCAACCCAGTATTCCATTTGATAGATGCCACATTTGCTCCAGTTTCCATCGATGTGGTCGATGGCATCAATGCCAAAGCCCAGTTTTCCAAAGCCATCAATAGTTGGTTTGCCCTTTATATGGTAGGCGCCATCGTAAAATACCAGTTTGTAATATTTCTTTTTTATTGAGTTTTCTACATGGCTACTGTCGCTTAACGGATATATGAAGAGGTTTTCGGCAACGGGATTGGTTTGATCTTCAATACCAAAGTTGAAATTTTGCGGGTTAACCGGGTTTTGGTTCGAGGTATTACGAATTTCAAAATGAAGATGAGGCCCTGCAGAACTGCCACTATTGCCCGAATGTGCTATCAGATCACCTTTATTGAACTCAAATTGTTTTTTTTCGGGGTATAAATTAACCTGATATGATTTTAAACGGTATTGTTCTTTTTTTACCCATTTTGCAACAGTATCCGTAAAACCATCTAAATGTGCATAAACAGAAGTGTAACCGTTGGGGTGGTCGATATATATTGCCTTTCCGTAACCCGAAGGTGAAACAGCAATGCGCGAAATGTAACCATCATCGATTGCATATACAGGCAGGCCGGTTTCACCATTGGTTTTAATATCGATACCGGCATGAAAATGATTGGTCCTCAGTTCCCCGAAATTTCCGTTTAATACGATTGGAAAATCAACCGGAGCTGTAAACTCAGGGAGTTGGGAAAATACATTGATTTGTATAAAGAAAACTAGTAAAAACAGGTTAATTTCTCTCATTGTTGTGAATTGTGTGTATTTGCGAAAATAATATTTTTCGGTTTATGTGCAATTATTGTTTCAATATGAAAGTAGCAACTTGTTGGTGATTAAGCTTTCAATAAAATAAAAAACACAATTCTGTTTAAAAAGAGCAGTAAATTGCATAAATGTAATTATTTTTGAGTTTTTACAATTTGCCAAAAATGTTATTTTTGTGCTGAAATCATCCTGTAATGACAGAACAAGATCAACACCTGATAGATGAAATGAAGAAAAATATCAGGCGTTTAATTGACAGCCTGGAGCAAACAAAAGCTGAGTTGAGCCGGATTAAGGATGAAAAAGTAAATCTGGAAAACGAACTCAACCAAAATAGGAGTGAACATCAGGCATTGTTAAAACGTTATGAAAACCTAAAAGTTGCAAAAGCATTAGCCGAAGGCGATCCTGAAAGCCAAGCGGCTAAACAAAAGATTAACAAGATATTACGAGAAGTTGATAAATGCATTGCTCTTTTAAATCAATAATCTATTCATAATGGATGAGGAGTTTACAATAAATATAACGATTGCAGAAAGACGTTATCCTATCACAATAAAACGCAAAGATGAGGAAAGGGTACGTAAAGCTGCAAAAAATATTAACGACCGGATTTTATTGTACCGGAAGAATTATAAAGGAAAAGATAGTCAGGACTTTATGGCAATGACAGCTTTGCAATTTGTAATTGAATATCTTGATTTGATAGAAAAAACAGATATTGATCCTGCAATTCAACAGATAGAAAAAATTAATTATCAGTTGGATCAGTATCTTAAAAACAGTTAACGTTCAGAAACATAAGATAAGGATCGCCGCATCTTAACATGCTTTACTTTAAAGTATATTTCGCATGTTAGTTTGCGGTTTTTTTATAAACATAAATTTATAGCAATGAATTGGACATATATATTAACAATTGTAGCCTTCTTTGCCGGTTTTCCCATTTCATATTTTATTTGGGAAAAAGCCTTAAAAGGCAAAAGGAGAAAGATGATGAAAGAGGCCAAAGCTGAGGCCGAAGTGATTAAAAAGGACAAGATTTTACAGGCAAAAGAAAAATTTTTCCAGTTAAAGTCGGAACACGAAAATTTTATTAGTGAGAAGAATAACAAAATTTCAAATTTAGAAACGAAGCTAAAACAAAAGGAAACAGCTTACCTGCAACGAAAAGATGAGTTGAACAGGAGTGTTAAAGAATTTGAAACGGAGAAAAAGGAAGTTGATGTTATTCGTGAAAATTTGAATCATCAGCTCGAAATGGTTGAACAGCGAAGCGGGGAACTTGAAAAAATGCACCGTCAGCAGGTTGAACAACTCGAAACCATTTCAGGATTATCGGCAGAGGAAGCAAAATCCCAGCTTGTTGAATCGTTGAAAAACGAAGCCAAAAGTGAAGCAATGTCGTATATTCAGGAGATAATGGACGAAGCTAAGTTAAATGCGAACCAGGAGGCCAAAAAGGTCATTGTAAAATCTATTCAGCGTGTAGCATCAGAAACAGCTATCGAAAATGCCGTTACTATTTTCAATATTGAAAACGATGAAATTAAAGGACGGATTATTGGTCGTGAAGGACGTAATATTCGTGCTCTGGAGGCTGCTACCGGTGTTGAAATTATTGTTGACGATACACCCGAAGCAATTGTTTTATCGGCGTTCGATCCTGTTCGCAGGGAGATTGCCCGTTTGGCATTACACCAATTGGTAACCGATGGCCGTATTCACCCGGCACGAATTGAAGAGATTGTAAATAAAGTAAGTAAGCAAATTGAAGAAGAGATTGTAGAAACCGGAAAACGTACCTGCATTGATTTGGGTATTCATGGAATGCATCCCGAACTTGTACGTCTGGTTGGTAAAATGAAATATCGTTCATCATACGGGCAGAATCTTCTTCAGCACTCACGCGAAAGTGCTAATTTATGTGCAATAATGGCATCTGAACTAGGCCTTAACCCTAAAAAGGCCAAACGTGCAGGATTATTACACGATATTGGTAAAGTACCTGATGATGAGCCGGAATTGCCACACGCAATATTAGGTATGAAGCTTGCCGAGCGTTATAAAGAAAAGCCTGATATTTGCAATGCCATAGGTTCTCACCACGAAGAAGTAGAAATGCAAACTTTACTGGCACCTATCGTTCAGGTTTGTGATGCTATTTCAGGTGCACGTCCGGGTGCTCGTCGTGAAGCTGTAGAATCATATATTAAACGACTGAATGAATTGGAGAACCTGGCGCTTTCATATCCGGGCGTTTCTAAAACATATGCTATTCAGGCCGGACGTGAATTACGTGTGATTGTTGGTAGCGACAAATTAACAGATGCTGAATCAGAACAGTTATCTTATGATATTTCTAAAAAAATTCAGGATGAAATGACTTATCCCGGACAGGTGAAAATTACCGTTATCCGTGAAACCAGGGCAGTAAGTTATGCCAAGTAAAATTAAAAAAGAAACTAAATGATATAAGATAAGGGATGCCGTTGATGGTGTCCCTTTTTGTTACACAAAGTCTATTGTCTTATGTCTAAAATCTAAGAATCTGTTGACACAAAAAAGGCTGCCTAAAATTAAGCAGCCTTTCGTTATATGTTTGAATTGAATTATCGTTTATTCAAAAACATTTGCAATTTGAGATGTATTGTATTTACCTTCATCAAGCTTTTTCCTTACTTCGGTAAATGCTTTAATGGTGTAATCAACATCTTCAAGCGAGTGAACTGATGTTGGAATCAAACGAAGCAATAATTCACCTTTAGGAATAACAGGGTAAATTACAATTGAGCAAAATACATTGTAATTTTCGCGTAAATCCATTACAACATTTGTGGCTTCAGGAACGCCACCTTTAAGGTAAACGGGTGTAACCGGTGAGTTTGTCACACCTAAATCGAAACCATGAGCTTTAAGTCCATCCTGCAGATGGTTAACAACTTTCCATAAGTTTTCGCGGAGCTCTGTTTTCTCTTGTAATAATTCAAGTCTTTTTAACCCGCCAATAACCATTGGCATTGGCAATGCTTTTGCAAAAGTTTGTGAGCGCATGTTGTAGCGTAGGAAATCTACTACATCTTCATCAGCAGCTACAAAGGCACCAATTCCGGCCATTGCTTTTGCAAATGTTGAGAAATAAATATCAATATCGTCCTGTACTCCGAAATGTTCTCCGGTACCTGCACCGGTTGCGCCCATAGTTCCAAAACCATGTGCATCATCAACCAATAATCTGAAATCAAATTTCTTTTTCAACTCTACAATCTTAGCTAATTCACCAAGGTCGCCTGCCATTCCGAAAACGCCTTCGGTGATTAAAAGTATGCCACCGCCTGCTTCTTCTGATCGATTTTGGGCGAATTGAAGCATTTTTTCACACTTCTCTAAGTTGTTGTGCTGAAAAACAAAGCTTTTTCCACCTTTCGCTTTATGGAGGAATATACCATCCATTATACATGCGTGGCTCTCAGAATCGTAAACAATTACGTCGTTTCTGCTGGTTATTGAATCAATGATAGATACCATTCCCTGATATCCAAAATTGAGCAAGAATGTATCTTCTTTGCCAACAAAACTCGCGAGATTCTTCTCTAATTCCTCGTGTTTACTGGTTTGGCCCGACATCATGCGTGCCCCCATGGGATATCCCATCCCATAATCAGCCGCAGCTTTAGCATCGGCTTCCCTAACTTCAGGGTGATTGGCCAATCCCAGGTAGTTGTTAAGGCTCCATGTTAATACTTCTTTACCCCTGAATTTCATTCGGGGGTTAATTTCACCCTCCAGCTTTGGAAATGTGAAATAACCGTGAGCCTGCTTTTGGTATTGCCCAAGTTCACCTTTGTTAGTTCTGAGTTTGTCAAAAATGTCCATTATCTTGGTTTTGATTTAACGTTGCAAATGTAAAATTTTTAAATTTTAAAGCAAATATTGTTAAAATACAATAAATAATTTTTGCGTGTACCATATTTCTTTAATTTTCGGGTTTCGTTATTAAATATAAAAGATTACTTTTGCACAACATTTTTCGCTATGGATAAAAAATTGTTTTACGTATTGATTATTAGCTTGTTTTTAGCCTCATGCAGTGACTTTAATAAAGTGGTTAAAAGCACCGATTACGAGTATAAATATAAAAAAGCACTCGAGTACTACGAGGAAGGTGAATATACGAATGCCAACACGTTGTTTAAAGATCTCGTATATGTATTCAGGGGAACAACACGGGGTGATGATTTGTATTATAACTATGCACAAAGTTTGTTTGAGCAGCGAGACTATGTAATGGCAAGCCATTATTTTAGAAGTATAATTGATCAATATCCCAGAAGCGAATATGCTGAAGATGCTCAGTTTATGGTCGGATACTGCTATTACCTCGACTCTCCATCAGCTAAGCTCGATCAGGAAATGACCCACAATGCAATTGACGCTTTACAGCTGTACATTAATGTATATCCTTATAGCGATAGGGTTGAAGAGTCCAAAGTATTAATTGATGAACTCAACGAGAAATTAACATACAAATCGTATTTGAACTCAAAACTCTATTACGATATGGAATACTACAAGGCTGCAGTTGTTTCTTTGGAAAACAGCCTTGAAGAGTATCCCGAATCAAAACATCGGGAAGAGTTACGCTATCTTCTTTTTAAGGCGAAGTATAATCTGGCTTTGAAAAGTGTTGAAGAAAAGAAGCGCGAACGAATGATACAAGCTCGTGATGAATTCTTTTACTTTGAAGATGAATTCCCAAATAGTGATGATATGAGAGAAGTTCGAAGGAATTTTGAACAGTTATCCGATATTTTGGGTTATGATGAAGACACATCAATGATTGAATAAATTAGAATAATACATATTAAGTATGGATTACAAGAAAACAAAGGCATCAAGCAACACAGAATCGCGTAATATTAAGCATTTGAGTGAAGAGACCGGTAATGTTTATGAAACGGTCATGATTTTGGGTAAAAGATCAAATCAAATTGCTTCGGAATTAAAAGAAGAACTTAATCAGAAACTTGCTGAATTTGCTTCTTACACCGACAACCTGGAAGAGATTTTCGAAAACAGGGAGCAAATTGAAATATCAAAATTTTACGAACGATTATCAAAATCCACTCTAATTGCTATTCAGGAGTTTCTTGACGGGAAAATATACTATCGGAATCCAACAAAAGATGGCCGGCAAAGCGGTTTTTAATTAGAAAAGTGCATTTAAAAGATAAACATATCGTTCTTGGTATTACAGGAAGCATAGCAGCTTACAAAGCAGCTGTGCTTTTGCGTTTTCTAGTTAAAGAAGGCGCTGAAGTACAGGTGATTATTACTCCGTCGGGTAAAGAATTCATAACACCGGTTACATTATCTGCACTTTCTGGAAAGCCGGTGGTTAGTGAGTTTTTTGGTGCTAACGATGGTACATGGCATAGTCATGTTGATATTGGACAGTGGGCTGATTTGATGCTGGTGGCTCCTGCAACTGCATCTTCAATGGGGAAAATGGCTAATGCTATTGCCGATAATATGCTCATAACAACTTATTTGTCAATGAAATGTCCGGTAATGGTCGCACCTGCCATGGATCTCGATATGTATAAACATCCGGCCAATCAGAAAAACATTGAAACCTTACGGTCATATGGTAATATGATTATTGAACCGGATGCAGGCGAATTAGCCAGTGGTTTAATTGGTAAAGGCCGGATGCAGGAACCTGAAGCCATCGTAGAAGAAGTCGTGGGATTTTTTCAAAAAAAAAAGAACTGACCGGTAAAAAAGTTCTTATTACAGCTGGGCCAACCCATGAAAACATTGATCCCGTTCGATTTATTGGTAATTACTCATCGGGGAAAATGGGTTATGCAATAGCCGAAGAAATAGCAGAAAGGGGAGGTGAGGTGATTCTCATTTCAGGCCCCGTTTCTGTTCAAATCAATCATCCTAATATTTCTTTATTAAAAGTTACATCAGCTGTGGAAATGTACGAACAAGCTGTACGATACTTTCCGGAAGCTGATGCAGCAATAATGGCAGCAGCTGTTGCTGACTACAGACCATTGGTGGTGTACAACAAAAAAATTAAACGTGGTTCTGAAAAGATGCATATCGAACTTACTCCCAATCCTGATATTGCAGCTGAATTGGGAAGGTTAAAAAAAGAGCATCAAGTTGTAGGTGGTTTTGCTCTTGAAACTAATAACGAAAAAGAAAATGCATTGAAAAAATTGCGAAAGAAAAATCTTGACTTTATTGTTTTGAACTCGTTAAACGATAAGGGTGCGGGTTTTCAGGGTGACACCAATAAGATTTCAATTATTGGCACAGATAATAAAACGAAACATTTCGAGTTAAAAACTAAACAACAGGTTGCTGTAGATATTGTTGATTATTTAATTTCGGCAAAACCGGGCAATCAATAATAGAAATGTATATTTTAGTCGTTTATTTAAACCATTTGAACCGACACTATGAAGCGGATTTTAGTCATACTTTTTATAGCTTTTGTCAGCCAGTCGTTTGGGCAGGAATTGCGCTGTAATATCAGTGTGAATGCCAGTAAAATTACCGGAGCCAACAAAAACATATTTCGTACCATGCAAATGGATTTGTACGATTTTATAAACAACCGGCAATGGAGTTCTAACAAATATAAAAATAACGAACGTATTGAATGCAGCATCAACATTCAATTAAACCGGCAAATATCATCCGATGAGTATGAAGGTATTATAACTGTACAAAGCAAACGCACGGCCTTTGGATCATCGTACAAAACAACGGTTTTGAATATCCGCGACGAGAGTTTCCGTTGCAAATATCAGGAATATCAGTCCATTGATTACTCGGAAACTGCTAACAAAGATAACCTTACCAGTATTTTGGCTTACTACGCATACGTTATCATCGGATTCGATTACGATACTTATTCGTTAAACGGGGGTACTGAATACTTTCAAAAAGCACGGGAAATTGTTAATGATGCACAAAACTTTCCATCAACCTACAGGGGATGGCGGGCTTATGAATCGGATTACAATCGATATTGGTTGGTAGAAAATATTTTGAATAGTAGTTATTCAGAATACCGTCAGTGTATTTACGATTATCACCGCAAAGGTTTAGATGGCATGTCGGAAAGTGTTGAATCGGGGAGAGCTGAAATAGCTGAATGTGTTGAGTTAATTCAGGATGTATTTCGTAAACGTTCGCGTTTATACATAACACAAATGTTTTTCGATGCAAAATCGAATGAAATCGTAAATATTTTCTCAAATTCTTATCCTGCAGAACAGGAACGTGTTGTCAATATACTTAGTGAATGCGACCCCTCGAATGCCGGGAAATATGAAAAGATTCTTGAAAGTAACGATGAAGACCAAATGTAATAAACTATGCTGTCATCTCTATCAATAAAGAATTACGCGATAATTCGTGACCTTGAAGTGGCTTTTAATCCCGGATTTTGTGTGCTCACCGGAGAAACCGGAGCCGGAAAATCGATTATTATGGGCGCATTAGGTCTTATACTTGGTCAGCGGGCCGATAAATCGATGCTAAATAACGATAGCGGAAAGTGCATTGTTGAAGGTAAATTTATTGTGAATGACATTATTGCTGAAAAGTTAAAAATATTTTTCAATAATAACGATCTCGATTTTGAAGTTCCGGTTATCCTGAGGCGTGAAATAACACCGTCAGGTAAATCACGGGCTTTTATAAACGATACTCCGGTGCAATTATCTGTGATCCGAGAGTTGGGGCTTAATTTAATTGACATTCATTCGCAACATTCAAACCTTGAACTCGGAAATCACGTGTTTCAATTAAATGTTGTTGACTGGTACTGCGACCATGAAAAGCTGATGGATAAATATAAGATTGTCTACAGCGAAATGCGGGCACTGCAAAAAAAATATAATAAAATAGCTGAAGCTGCCGAACAATCGAAAACAGATTTAGACTATTACACCTTTCAGTTTAAACAACTTGAAGAGGCCGATTTGGTTGGCGGGGAGCAAGAAGAATTAGAGAAAGAACATGAATTGTTGTCCCATTCTGAAGAAATTAAGACCGGGCTGGGAAATGTTTATCAACTTCTTGATAATGGGGAATTTGATGTTCTGTCACAATTAAAAGAAGCAGTTTCAATTATGCAGGGGTTGGGCGATTTTTTCCCGGAGGCCAAAGAATTGCATTCACGTTTAGAAAGCCAGCACATCGAGTTGCAGGATTTTTCCGGTGAATGCGAACGATTAGCTGAATTGACAGAGTATGATCCCAGTCGCCTTGAAGTGGTAAACGACCGTTTGAATGCCATTTATTCATTACAGCAAAAGCACAGAGTTGAAACTGTTGCCGAATTAATAGCGCTACGCGATGTGTTTGACAATAAAATTCAGGATGCTGAATCGTATGATGAACAGCTTGAGAAACTGAATGGTGAAATTGATGAAATCCGTAAGCAAGTTGAGTTGTTTGCCGGCAAATTGCACGATTCCAGAATGAAAGCATTGCCCGGTATAACCGAGGAAATACAAGGATATCTTTCTCAATTGGGTATGCCCAATGCAAAATTACATATTGATATAGCGAAGCGTAAAGGCTTCAGTAATACCGGAAACGATGATGTTTATTTCTTGTTTTCGGCAAATAAAGGCGTAGCCCCCGAAGAGATAAATAAAGTCGCATCGGGCGGTGAATTATCGCGTTTGATGCTCGCAATTAAAACCGTAGTTGCCCGGTCGAAAGCATTGCCGGCCATAATATTTGATGAAATTGATGCCGGAATTTCAGGCGAAATTGCATCAAAAATGGCCAGGATTTTGGCGCAAATGGCAAATTACATGCAGGTAATTAATATTACACATCTACCTCAGATAGCGTCGAAAGGTACAGCCCACTATTGTGTATTTAAAAATGATATAAACGAAAGGGTTGAAACAGATATCCGTCAACTAACAGAAAAAGAGCGTGTAATAGAGATAGCTAAGATGCTTGGTGGTGATCCGCCTCATGAAGCTGCCATTATTAATGCGAAAGCATTGTTGGGGAATTGATTTTATTTCTTTATTCTTTCCTAACCCCTTCATTATGTTGATGTTACACCGCATAGGTGATGCTGTTTACACCTAATATGTTTTCAAAATACGTCCCTTGCGGTATTCCCTTGGCGACTGATTTATTATTTTTTTAAACAGTCTTGAATAATAAAATTGATCTTCTAATCCAATTTCTCTGGCTATATCTCCTATAGAGAGAT
>JAQIDF010000444.1 GCA_027858145.1 Prolixibacteraceae bacterium
TGTAATAAGTGGAAAGTGGCAGTAGGCAGTGGCAAAGCACCGACCTGACTTAAAACCCGACTGCTATTGCAACTGCTACTGCAACTATACAGTAGCAAGTGGCAGTAGGCAATGGCAAATATTCGACATAACTTAGAGCAAGACTGTTCCATTTTATAATTTTTTCACCATATTTACGTTGAAATAAAAAACGAAAAGAAAACACATTGGATATTTATTTCAAAAAAAGAAGGTGGAAACGCTACATATTCCTTTCAGCTGTGCTTATTGGAATTGGGTCGATACTTTATACCAACAAACTGGTTAAAGAAGTTTCAGAAGAAGAGCAAATTAAAGTTGAGCGCTGGGCCGAAGCCACACATCTGTTAGCCACTAAAAACAACCTTGGTAATGATGTGCAGCATTATCTTAATAAAGTAATTACCACCAATACCACTATTCCATTAATTATTGTGGATGATAACGGAAAAATCTTTTTTGACCGTAATATAAAGTACACAGAGAAAAACAAAGACAACATCCTTAAGCAAGAACTTAAAAAAATGAAAGCCAACCAATCGCCAATTGCAATTCCGCTTGGCGATGACGAAAAGCAATACCTTTATTACAAAGAATCTTCGTTACAAACAAAATTAAAGTTCTACCCAATATTTCAACTGGCTGTAATTATTATTTTTATCGTTATTGCCTATGTTGCCTTTAGTTCGGCGCGAAAAACAGAGCAAAACCTGGTATGGGTGGGTATGGCCAAAGAAACCGCCCACCAGTTGGGCACACCCATCTCATCGCTACTGGCATGGATGGAACTTTTAAAAGAAGAAAATGTTCCGCCTGCAATAATGAGCGAACTTGAAAAAGACATGAACCGCCTGGAGCGGATTACCGAACGCTTTTCTAAAATAGGTTCAAAGCCTGAACTCTATCCTGAAAACATTTACAACCAGCTGTTAAACACCATTAGCTACCTGCAATCGAGAATATCAAAGAAAATTACTTTGGAATATAATTTTAGAGAAGAAGAAGAACTTTTCATCCCATTGTCATCATCATTGTTTGGCTGGGTAATTGAAAACATCGTTCGCAACTCCGTTGATGCAATTGAAAACCAACACGGCACAATCCGTTTCAATGTTGAAGATACAGAAAAAGAAGTACTCATTGATATTACCGACAGCGGAAAAGGTATCTCAAAATCGAAACAAAAAACAATATTTCAACCGGGATTTACCACAAAGAAAAGAGGTTGGGGCTTAGGCCTTTCCCTCTCTAAGCGCATTATTGAAAATTATCACAATGGTAAAATATTTATCAAAGGCTCGGAGTCCAACATAGCAACAACTTTTCGTATTGTATTAAAAAAATATGATACCCATGAATAATTTATTCAAAACCATCGACCCTAAAACGCTTATCGCTATTAATGCAAGTGCATTGGTTATAACTACGATAAGTGAAATATTTGCACTTTACATTCTTTTTACAAAAGGCCAGTCAGAAGAACTGCCCGAATGGAAAGCAAATGCAATCATTATCGGGGTTGTGTTGGTGTCCATCCTCTTCCTGTTTTCGGTAGTTTCAATGGTTTTGTTTCTTCATTTTAAGACAAAGAATAAAGAGAAAAGTTGATACGCCGGAACTTATTGAGTATCGATTGTTTAAAAAAATTCCCAAATGTTTATTGGTTTTGTTTTTTTTTATAATTTTGCAGCACTTTTTGAGAATGAGAAAGGTATATTTTAGTCATCCTACTCAACACTCAAAGTAAACATTTTGTCGAGATGAAACATCTCTTAAAATATGAAATACCTTTTAAAGGATTAAAAGAAGGCGAACACGAGTTTGACTTCAAACTTGACAACAAGTTCTTTGAACAGTTCGAAAACAGCGAAGTTAAGAAGGGGCAGCTCGATGCAACTGTTCTTTTAACCAGGCAATCAACCATGTTGATTCTTGATATGGCTGTTAAAGGTAAAGTAGAACTAATGTGCGACCGGTGTTTAGACAACTACATGCAGGATGTTGAAAACAATAGCCGGCTGATTATCAAATTCGGACAAGAAGAAGAATTAAGCGATGAAATCGTTGTAATTGAAAACGAAGAATATCAGGTTAATGTTGCACATTACCTTTACGAACTGGTAATTTTAGGGTTACCCATTAAGCATGTTCATCCCACCGATGAAGATGGAAACAGTGGATGCGATCCTGAAATGGTAGATAAATTAGAAGAATATTTGCTTGACGATGAAGAGGCACTTGAAGCACAAGAAGAGCCTTTAGTTGACGAGCGCTGGAATGAATTAAAGAAATTATTAGATAACAAGAAAAGTTAGGAAAAATGGCACATCCAAAGCACAAAACATCGAAGGCTAGAAGAGATAAGCGCAGGACGCACTATAAGGCAACACCTGCAACACTTGCAACCTGCTCAAATTGCGGTGCAACAGTTAAGTATCACACAGTATGTAACGAATGTGGTTACTACCGTGGCAAACTGGCTATCGAAAAAGACGTTACGGTATAATTATATCATATTATCGAACAAATTAAAATCCTGCCCATCGCAGGATTTTTTTTTGTCCCTAACTAATGGTTGAACAATTTTATTAAATTTGCTCTCGACAACGACTCTGACTATGGGAAAACAAATTGACAATACAAATGGGGCAGTCAATTTAATTGCTTCAAAAACGACCGTTACCGGAGATATCAACACCGAATCGGATTTGAGAATTGATGGTGTTTTAAAAGGAAACCTTAAAACAACCGGCAAATTAGTGATTGGCAAAGCCGGAACCATTGAAGGCGAAATAAATTGTAAAACCGCCGAAATTGAAGGTAAAATTGAAGGTAAAATATTGGTAAAAGAACTTTTAACCCTTAAATCGACTTCTTTCCTTTACGGAGAAATTACCACCGGACAATTAATGATTGAACCCGGAGCAACATTTACCGGTAATTGCAAAATGAATAACCAGCCCGAAGGAAAAACGAAATAATTTCGTATTTTTATTTGGTTATCGTTTCAGGTAAATGCTATTCGGAACAAAACGTGTTCAAATAATAGGTCATGGAAAATAATTTCTCGAAATTTTTTAAAGGTCTTACCACATTTACCATCATTATACTGGTAATTGGAACACTCTTGTTCCTTACCGTATTCAAGGAACATTTCCTCATTGTGTTCCCTTTTGTGCTTATTTTTTATTACGCTTCAACCCTTATCCTTCATAAATACATGCTACGCATTACCAGAAATGATGTGTCAAAATTCAGTTTTAAGTTTATGATGCTTTCATTTCTGAAAATGTTTATTTACATTGTGTTCGGTGTTTTGTATATCATTTTTGATGAAGAGAATGCCGTTAATTTCCTAATTGTTTATCTTTTGCTTTATGTGGCCTATGCGGTTTACGAGGTGAAATCGGTTATGAAATTGATAAACGACTCAAAAGTATAAACTTGGGTTATTGAGCGAAAAGTATTTACTTCAAGCTGACAATACATTTATAGATATGAATATGTGTAAATACATATTGGGGGTTTTGCTCGGAATGTATATCCTTTTTTCACCGAAAGTTGGTAACGCCGTGGTTTCAGAAGATGAGCACGAAACTTTTAATACGGTTGATTATGTATTCGAACACGTTGGCGATTCGTACGAGTGGCATTTTTTCACCATTAACGATTTTCACGCAACAATACCTTTACCTGTTATTCTATACAGCAAATACAGTGGCTGGCATTTTTTCATGTCTAATAAATTTCATTATTCCGAGGCAGGTTTTCCTTTTCATATTTCCGATGAAGGTAAAAATAAAGGTAAAATAGTTGAAATTCTGGAAAATGGCTCCGAATTTGTACCCTTCGATTTTTCGTTAACCCGTGCAATTGTGGGGTTGTTGCTTGCTTCCTTAATTCTTATTCTTGTAACATTTAGAACAGCAAAATTAGCCTCCCGTAACATTAACCAAAAACCTACCGGATTGCAAAATTTAATAGAACCTATTATCATATTTATTCGCGACGACGTAGCAAAGCCTTTTGCTGGCGAAAAGTATAAACGTTATTTACCGTTTCTGCTCACGCTTTTTACATTTATTCTTGTGGCAAATATATTAGGTCTCGTGCTTCCATTAGGGATAAATATTACCGGAAATATAGCTATTACAATGGTCTTGGCTTTATTCACATTTTTAATTACAACGTTTAGTGGAAATAAACATTACTGGAAACATATTTTTAACCCCGAGGCACCCTGGTATATGAAAAGTCCGGTGTTGCCACTGATGCAATTTATCGAAGTTTCAGGAATGCTTATTAAACCGATTATTCTTATGATTCGTTTGTTTGCCAACATGTTATCGGGGCATATGATTATAGCAGTTTTGATTGGATTAATATTTTTAATGTCAGCCATGTATGGTATTGTTGCAGGGATTGGAACCTCAATCATATCTATTATTTTTTCTGTTTTTATTGTTTTACTCGATCTATTAGTTTCATTTATACAAGCATATATTTTCGCCGTTTTAACGGCCATGTATTTTGGCATGGCAACCGAAAAAGGGCATTAACCCTAAAACAGTTTATTATGACAACTTTAATGGTATTATTAGCCGAAGTGGCTTTGGGAAAATTAAGTGCCGGAATTGGTGCCGGGTTAGCTGCTATTGCTGCTGCTTATGGTATTGGTAAAATTGGTGCTGCTGCAATGGAGGCCATTGCTCGTCAACCCGAAGCCAGTGCCGATATACGGTCAAATTTAATCGTGGTTTCAGCATTTATCGAAGGGGTTGCCTTCCTGGCTGTAATCGTTTGTTTACTTTTGGCTGTATTGTAAAAAAACAGCACCAATGCAGGTGGGATTGCCATCCATTGGTGCTATTGTTAAACTAAATTTTTACGCGTATGTTTCTGCTACCTCACTTAGGAACAATAATATGGACTACAATAATTTTTGGAATTGTAGCCTTTATTTTGGGCAAATATGCATGGAAGCCTTTGTTAAGAGCAATCCATGAGCGTGAACGATATATCGACATTTCATTGCGCAAGGCAAAAAGTGCCCGCGAAATGCTCAGTAATTTAAAGCAAGAACAAGAGGTAATATTAAAACAAACACGACACAATAAAAGTGAACTATTGAAAGAAGGAACTGTACAACGCGATAAAATTATTGCCGATGCAAAAGAAAAAGCCCGTACTGATGCAGAAAAAATTATTGCCGATGCACATAAGAGAGTTCAGAAAGAGCGGGAGGAAGCCCTCGTTGATATGCGCAAACAAATTACAACGCTCTCGATTGATATAGCTACAAAAGTGGTAGGTGCCGATATGAAAGATAAAGAACGACATGAGCAAATGGTCAAAAAGTTGGTTGAAGATATTGAGCTAAACTAATTTATTATGAACAGGAACAGAGTTACTGTACGTTACGCAAAAGCATTATCAGAATTGGCTTTGGAACAAAAAAAATCCGAAGTAATTTGCCGTGACGTTAATATTCTGTATCAATCAATCGACCAATACGAGGGATTCGAAAATTTTATCATCACACCCCGCGTTGCTCCATCGGCAAAAATCAACAAAATAAAAGAGTTATTTACGAAAGAATTTGATGCCCTCACCATCCGTTTCATCGAAATGGTAATAAACCATCAACGTGAAGCATATTTAAAAGATATTACCCGAAATGTTATCACATTCCTTCACAAAGCAGACGGAATAATGCCTGCAACATTAAAAACAGCACACCCCTTGTCTGATAAATTGATAAAAAAAATAAAAGAAGCATTTGAGAAAAAACTGCAAAAAACCATTGAGCTGACACCAGAAACCGATGCCCGCTTAATTGGTGGTTTTGTTTTCACAATGGACAACATACAATACGACGCCAGCCTGGCAACCCGCATAAAGAACATCAAAAAACAATTTCAAAAATAAATCAGAATGGCAGATACCAGACCAGCAGAAATATCATCGATACTAAAAGAACAATTAGCCGGCATTTCATCCGAAATTTCGATGGAAGAAGTAGGTACAGTATTAGAAATTGGCGATGGTATTGCTCGTATTTACGGGCTGAATAACGTTGAGTCAAACGAAATGATTGAGTTTTCGAATGGCACAACCGGTATCGTCCTCAACCTTGAAGAGGACAATGTTGGAGCTGTGCTTTTGGGCACTTCTGAGGGAATTAAGGAAGGAGACACCGTAAAACGACAAAAACGAATTGCTTCAATACAAACCGGCGAAGGACTGTTAGGCCGCGTAATTAATACGCTGGGTGAACCCATTGACGGCAAAGGCCCTATTGAAGGCGAGACATTTGAACTACCCCTCGAACGTAAAGCACCGGGGGTTATATTCAGACAACCCGTTGAAGAACCACTACAAACCGGATTGAAAGCAGTTGATGCTATGATTCCAATTGGGCGCGGACAACGCGAGTTAATTATCGGCGACAGGCAAACAGGGAAAACTGCCATTGCAATTGATACCATTATTAACCAACGTGAGTTTTTTGAAAAAGGGGAACCCGTTTATTGCATCTATGTGGCTATTGGTCAAAAAGGCTCAACCGTAGCTACAATTGCTTCAACACTTGCCAAACACGGCGCATCTGAATATACAACCATCGTATCGGCCACTGCGTCCGACCCTGCAGCACTTCAATATTACGCACCTTACGCAGGGGCAGCTATCGGTGAATTCTTCAGGGACACCGGACGCCATGCACTTATTATTTACGATGACTTATCGAAACAGGCCGTTTCGTACCGCGAAGTATCGCTGTTGCTGCGTCGTCCGCCCGGCCGTGAAGCTTACCCCGGTGATGTATTCTACCTGCACTCACGATTACTCGAACGCGCTGCCCGAATCACCGATTCAGACGATATTGCCCGTAAAATGAACGACCTTCCACCTTCGATAAAAGATAAAGTAAAAGGCGGCGGTTCACTAACAGCACTGCCCATTATCGAAACCCAGGCAGGCGATGTATCAGCATACATTCCTACAAACGTAATTTCAATTACCGACGGACAAATTTTCCTTGAGCCTTCACTGTTTAATTCCGGAATTCGGCCTGCTATCAATGTAGGTATATCCGTATCACGTGTAGGAGGTAACGCGCAAATTAAATCGATGAAAAAAGTAGCCGGGACCCTAAAACTCGACCAGGCACAATATCGGGAACTGGAAGCATTTTCAAAGTTTGGCTCCGATCTTGATGCGGCCACCAAACGCATTCTTGAAAAAGGAGAAAAGAATACAGAAATCCTTAAACAAGGACAGTATCAGCCTATACCCATCGAAAAGCAAATTGCAATAATCTGGCTCGGCGTTGAAGACCTGCTGCACAATATTCCTATTGATAAATTAAAGGCATTCGAGAAAGAATACCTCGATTTTCTGGAAACAAATGAACCGGACACATTGAAACAACTCAAAGAAGGTATATTAACGGACGAAATAAAAGAAACACTCAAAAAGACAGCAACTGAAATAGCTGAACAGTATCAATAATGGCAAAACTGAAAGAAATACGGACCAGAATTGCTTCGGTGAAAAACACCCGGCAGGTAACCAGCGCGATGAAACTTGTATCTGCTGCAAAATTAAAACGTGCACAAGATTACTTGTTGCATATTGTTCCATACGAGAAAAAACTCGATGAAATATTGCATAACCTTACCGTTGGCGATATCCGTGTAGATTCTGTTTTCTTTGAAGAACGAGAAGTTGATAAAGCTCTTATTATAATCATAGGCTCGAATCGCGGACTATGCGGGGCCTTTAACAGCAATGTTGCTAAGTTAGCACGAATATATGCCAAACATGAATTCCCTATTCATGATAAAATGAACAATATTGAGTATCTGCCCGTTGGTCATCAGGTTGAAAAAGAACTTATCATTATGGGCAAAAAAGTTTTTTTTGAAGCAAACGATCTGATTGACAACCTTGATTACGAATCTGCTTCAAAATTTGTTGAACAACTGATGCATTGGTTTACTGAAAATAAATATCAACAAATCCATATCGTTTACAATAAGTTTAAAAATGCTGCCGTTCAGGAGCTTACAACTGAACAATTTTTACCTGTTACACAACCCGAGATAAAAGACCCTTACGATTTTCATACAGAATATATATATGAACCCACCAAATCGGAAGTGTATAACCAGTTAATTCCGCTTGCTTTAAAAATGCACTTCTACAGTGTGATGCTCGATTCAAATGCCGCCGAGCATGGAGCACGTATGACTTCGATGCACCAGGCAACCGACAATGCTACCGAATTACTGAAAGACCTTAGGAAAAGGTATAATAATGCCCGTCAATCGGCCATTACTAATGAAATAATTGAGATTACCGGAGGTGCAGAAGCGTTAAATAAATGATGATAAAAGCATATTTTAATGCTCAACGAGAAATTTATTTTGTATTTATATCTTTGATGAAAGCATATACTTCAGGCAATCGATGCATAAAATAATATGGTAATTTTTCGGCCATAATAATAACTTGCTCTTTCTCAATTTGTAAAAGGTTTATATAAACATCATTCTGCTTTGAATTATCTACAAACAAAAGATTATCAAAGAATCTAAAATTTTGATTTACATTTTTATAACCTTCCTTCCATTTCAAATTAATTGTACTATTATCAACAAAATGACCTTTAAATTCTGTACGGACTTGAACCCGGTGCCTTGCAATTTCCATATTATCAAGACAAAAGAAAATCAAATTAATTTGATATCCTTTCTCTTTAAATTTTCCGAGCCAATATAATGGGTGAGTATCAAAATTAGTTTCGTAACAAAAATCCTTATGATTTAATAAAGCATTTTCAATTGACAATTCAAATTCTTCAGCTGTTTGATGTTTTGCAAACGTTTCGCGTAATTCGCTATCTGGAAGGCTATCGTAATTTTCCCAAAAAACCCTGTCATAATCAAAAGAAGTTAATCCTTCCGGCAAAAAAGAAGGTGCAAAGGTAGATTTTCCGGCACCGTTACATCCTGCGATTATAGTTAAATCAGGCATTAGTCTTTAATGCTTTTTTTAATTCAGGACTTAATTTTCCTTCTCTCTTTCTTATTTGAAAAAGTTCTTCTTTTGGAATAACCTGATTATGCAATATCATTCTGGCTTTACTCATTTGATGAGTAACCTTAATCCCTGTTATTAGCTTTTCTTTACACATTTTACAAATTTACAATTTTTAAAATACATATTCTCAAAATGCCCCCAGGTTTATCCTCCCCTTCCTACGTTTTTGCATATTCATATCATAAAGAAAAAAGCATGAGGACGAGCCTTTATATCGCGCTGCCGAGTTACTTTTCAACCTGAAATCGCCCTGCAATGCATCAACAAAACCGGGATTATCTGAAATACATGCTTTACCAATCACCGAATTATTTAATGTCTCAACATCGTCAATGACCTTACGGTCAAAGCGGCGTTCAACAATCGATACTGCATCATCTTCATTAAAAAGGCAATTTGATATATTTACCCACACATTTCTATAGTATAGCTTATCATTATCTAATACTGTTTCAGCTTCTCCCTCGATAGAGAAAAGGGTTCCTCCTTCATTTTGGTAGAATATTGAATTGATAATATTCATTTTACCGGGAACTGCAGCCGCGCCAATACATGCTGCACCGCTTTGTATTCCTTTATTAAAACTAAAAGTAGAATTCTGAATAAAAACGTTGGCATAACCATCAGCTTTTACCGTGCCACCGTGTCCAAAGGTCTGGTTCTTTTCAAATAAACAATTAACCATGGTTAGCAAACCTTTGCCACGAATATTTGAGTCAAAATATACGGCACTGCCATCCATCTGTGATTGGTTATTGTGAAAGGTGCAATTATAAAACCGGCCGGTATAGCCATTGGGTGAATTGGCATAAAAAGCCACAGCACCGCCATTGTTCAGAGCAATATTACCTGAAAAATCACAGTTGATAAACACCGGAGATGCTCCCAGGCTGGCATAAACAGCGCCACCATCACGGGCTGCTTTATTATCTTCGAAACGACAATTAACAAACTTCACCGTTTCACCACCGCCAAGCACATGCACACCAGCTCCGTACCGGCCAAAATCACTCTTGCCGTATGCATCACCCCCTTTTATTGTTATTCCATCAATACGTATTTGCTTGCTTACCTTAATTACAAGCATGTTACTAACACGTTGCCTGCCATTCAAAATCACCCTGTTCATGTCGATGTCGCGCTCGCTCAGCGATTTTTCCCAACCCGAAAAACCTCCATAAATGCTAAGGTCTTTCCACAGGTTAATTACTACCGGTTCGTAATAATAACCTGTAGCCACCCATATTTGTGCCCCGTATGTTGCGTTATTTATGGCTTTCTGGATAGTTGTAAAGGCATTATCCCACGAATCGCCGCTTGAGTTGTTACCAATACGCGATACATAAACAACCTGTTGCTTCTTTTTTCTATTTGAAATTTTAGAATCCTTTATTAATAATTTATCGGAGAATTTAGTCAATTGCAACACACCCGGATAAGCGCCAACAGGGCAAGTAGAAGTATTATTGGCCATTACATAATTCAAACTGTCATCAAAAGTTCTAAAAAGATGCCCGCCTCCACCATGTGGAATAGCCGATAAAACTTTTTTGTAAGGGTCCAAAAAATCTGACGACTTATAGACGACTCCATCGTAACGTTTATGTGATAAACACTCGTCATTACCAGGCTTTCCGGTTTCACGTGAGCCCGACAAGTAATACACGCCATCAATAAGCTGCACATTTATACCTTCAACATCAAGGGTATTTCCATACGTATCGGTAAAAGCACGGAATGATTCTGAAGCGAAGCCACTCATGTCGGCTTTCATACGGTGCACTTTGCCATTGCCCCAGATAAAATAAACAGTGCCATCTGTATTTTCAAACAGCGTTACACCTGTAGCTTTCATCAAAGGCTCCTCACCCGAAATTTCTTCATAAGGCCCTTGCGGACGTCCGGAAAGGCTTTTCAGAATACCGCCATAACCAGAATTCGAGTTCGTATAAGTAAGGAAATACGTATCGTTGATAAAGTGAATTTCAGGGGCAATTATTCCCCTCTTTTTTCGCCCCCCAATTTCGGTGACCTCTTTTTGCCAATCAACAGCATCATCCTCAAAAGTCCATATATAATCACTGTTTGTGCCAATCAGGTTCCACTTTTTGAAATCGTTCGATGCCCAAACTTTAATACCTTCCTGTACGCCTTCAACATCGCCCGATGTACCGGTAAGATAATAAGTTTTGGAAGGACCGCGCATTATATGAATATCCTGAATATTTTGCCTGATAAGCACATCAGCAACCGGCATTAACGGAAAACGTTCTTCAATATATGAATCAAGTGTAGTAGACAAACTATCCTTAGTCCTGCCATTGGCATTACTAACACTCAAAAAGAAAAATAAAAGAGGGAAAAAATATTTCATTCGTTTATATTAACAATTTTCAAGGGCAACATAAGTTAATTTTGGCCATATTCCGACTTTAGCAACTTTACCTGGTTTCGCAGCCTTTCAATCTCAGCATCTTTTTCAGCAATGCTATTATTTAAGCGGGTGGCTTCATCGTTCCTTTTAGAAAGTAATGCTTTCATCTCTTTAAGTTCCTCTTCTTTCTGCTTAATCTCATATTCTAGCTCGTTCTGCCTGCTAGTTGCATTTTGCATTTTAATATCCGAATCCTGAATATTACTTTTCAAATTTTCTACTTGCAATTCAAGGGCTTGCACACGACTACGTAGTGTTTGAATTTCTTTATCTTTAGAGGCCAGCATTTCATTCAGTCGGCGTTTTTCAACCTGAAACGAAAAAACCCGATCGTCAATGTTTTCATCTTTCGATAAAAGCGCTGCATTCATTTCGTTAATTTTCAACGTTAACGAATCAATCATCATATCCTTCTCCTCATTGCTGGCATGAAAATCGTTTTTGTACCCGTTAAATTCCGATTCAAGGCTTTCAACGTCATTTGTGAGTGCGCGCACGCGTTGTTCTGCCCTGATTTTCGACTCCTGCATGGAAATATATTTCTTCTTGGCTACACACGATGTTAACGACATACTAAGCACTATTATACCTCCCAGAATTATTTTGGATGAAATGACGGGTTTATGCATGTTCTTTCTCTTTTTAGTTTTTATCTTTGGTCGTATCAAATATACGATTTGATAATATTTTTCAAAAATATAAAATAAACTACTGGTTATCTAACGTTATAAGTAGGGAAAATCGTATTCGTTAAACAAAAAGGGAAAATGATAAAAAAATACTTCATCATATTACTATTGGTTATTGTTCATTTCAGTTTGGCCGGACAAAACAAAACAACGCTAAACGGAAAGGTAATTGATAAAACCACTAAACAGCCTTTGGTTTTTGTGAATATTGGCATAGAAGGCACCCTGACCGGAACGGCAAGTAATGCCAACGGAAACTTTGCTCTAACAATTGCTGACGATTTACTTGAAGAAAACCTTTATTTTTCGGCTATCGGATATCAGAATTTCTCTATTCAGGTGAGCGATTATATCGACAAAGATGCTAAAGTAATCGGGTTAACGCCACACTCATACGGGATTGAAGATATTGAGGTTTCTACCCAATCTATGGTATTATATCGAGTTATTAAAGATGCAGCTAATAATATCAGGCGCACTTTTGTAAACCAACCATATTCATATAAATCATTATACAGAAACGAGCTATTTGCCAACCAGAAACTTGATAAAAAACGCGAAGCCCTTGTACTTGTTTCCGATAGTAAAGGATACGGCAACCGTACGACTTCATACACCGACCGAAACTACAAATTTTTGAATGTAAGCCGTAATTTTGAAATAGAATCGCTGACCGACGGAACAACGCTGATGGACGATTTACTCAGTTTCGACATTGCCCGTTCAGGTGGCAATATCCTCGATACAGTATTCTTAAAAAATTACGACCTCAGGTTAATTAACGAATCATCGGTTGAAAGCGACTCGATGTGGGTTATTGCCTACAAACTTGCATCGCCTGAAAAAAGCGAAACAGATATTTGGAACCCTTCATTTTACGAAGGGGTTTTATACATTTCAGAACCCGGCCGGCGACTGTTAAAAGCTGAAGCACATGTTAAGGCAAAAAAAGTAAGCAAGCACGGATTATCGATTGTGCCGGCAACTCAAAACGCCCAACTAAACGATGTAGAGATTCATTACACAACAACGTACCGTCACGAAAACAGTAGTGGTAGAATTGACAAAGTAGTGCTGGATAAAAGTTACACCAAAAGCAACACCCAACTTCAGAGCACTTCTTCACTTCAGGTGTTAACGGAAGAATTTAAACAGCCAACCTTACTGCACAGCCGGCAATATCACGAGAACATGCTTGTTGACCCCGATTTCTGGGAATCGTTAAAAGTGTACCAGTAGAATTCTATGAATCATTACTTCTTATGATTTTGACCCTCTTTTTCCTACTTTTCCTATAGGTTTTGTATTTTGTATGGTGTGAGTTATTATTTTTGACGCTGTTTGTATTTAATCTTAATAAAAAAGGCATGATAAAAACACTATTAGCGCTGATTATAACAGCTACACTATCGTTTGCTGCTTTTGCACAAACTTATGAAAATACATCTCAAAAGATGTTATCGTTAACCAATGAGCGGATAACCATTGGGGGATATGCACAAATAGATTACAATCAGCCCCTGAGCAATACTGTTCATAAAAACGGTAAAATTGATATTCATCGCATAGTTTTGCTTTTGGCGTATAATTTTTCAGAACGAACACAGTTTATAACTGAGCTTGAGTTTGAGCATGTAAAGGAGGTTTACGTAGAACAAGCATGGATCAACCACCGCATTATGAACGGCCTTAATTTAAGGGGTGGTTTAATGCTGGTGCCAATGGGCTTAATAAATGAATACCACGAGCCGCCAACCTATAACGGAGTTGAAAGGCCAAATGTTGATAAATATATTATTCCGACGACATGGCGGGAAATCGGTATAGGCATTAACGGTAACATTATTAATTATGGAATTGACTATCAATTCTATTTGTTAAATGGTTTTAACGGGTATGACGGTACAGCTCAATTCAATGGTAAAAGCGGACTACGCGGAGGCCGTCAAAAGGGAGCCGAATCATATATCAGCTCTCCTAATTTAGCTGCCAAAGTAAACTGGTTTTCAATCCCCGGGTTAAAACTTGGAATTTCCGGCTACATGGGCGATTCTCAATCGAAGTTATATAACAACATAGACAAAACAGATACAGAAGCAATAGCAAAAGCAGATTCTTCGGTCATCGGGATCAGCATGTTAGGGTTAGATGCAATATACACCTTGAATAACCTTGAATTAAGAGGACAGTACATTTTAGGGGATTTGTCAAACGCTATGGCTTATAATCAGTTCACCGGGAGTGATGTAGGCAGCGCCATACAGGGTTGGTATTCCGAAATTGCATATTCTATTGATATGGGTAAAGAAAATGTTTATAAACTAAAGCCATTTGTTAGAATCGAGCAATACGATACCCATCATAAAGTTGATGATTTGACCATTAAAAATGACATATATAACCGAACGGATATAACTACCGGGGTTTCGCTTGAATTAAGCAAAGGAGCTGTACTAAAAGCCGACTACCAGATATTTAAAAATGCTGCATCCGATGATAATAACGGCCAAGTCAATTTTGGTATCGGCGTCTGGTTTTAAAAACATCAACTCAGGCTGAATCTTTTAAATCCTATAAAAACAAGCACATGTTTCGGATAGTTATTGTTTTATTATTGTTTCCTTTTTTAACATACTCGCAACCTGATATTGGTTCAAGGTTGCTAAAAAGAGCTGAGAAAGCATTGCGAAAAGAATTTAATCAAAAATCGTTTGGTTATCATTTAATTGACACAACTTCTGATCGTAGACTATATAAACTACAATCTCACCAAAAAGAACTTGGCTACATTGTTTTCACACGATCGAAAGGACGTACAGAATATTTTGATTACATGTTATTATATAATGAAAAACTATATGTTCAAAAGATCAAAATATTGCAATACAATTCATCTTACGGTACAGCTGTTGCTTCAAAACGATGGTTAAAACAATTTGAAGGAAACAATGGAGAATCGCTTTTATACGGTACTGATATAAATGCAATTTCAGGTGCAACTTACTCGGCAACATCAATTACAAACGATGTTCCCCTGGTAACACTATGGGTGCAAAAAACATTGCAGCAAAAATAGAGGAAAGACAATTACTTTTCAATTATGATTGTTAAAAACAGTAAATTAGAGTCATTGATCATTAGTGATTTAATACTAATGACCAATGACCAATGACTATTCTACAATGGTTACCCAACCATAAGGGTCATCTTCGCAACCGTACTGAATATTTATAAGCTTTTCGTATAGTTTTTGACAAACCTCGCCGGGTTCATCGCCATACATATAGCGGATATCTTTATCGGCATCGTAAACACTACGCACAGGCGACAGCACTGCAGCTGTACCACAGGCTCCCGCCTCCGAAAACTCAGCCAGTTCCTCAACCGGGATTTTGCGTTCTTCAACGGTCATTCCCATATCTTTGGCTAACTGGCGTAAACTTTTATTGGTAATAGAAGGTAAAATAGATTGCGACTTAGGCGTTACATAGCTATTTCCCTTTATTCCAAAGAAATTAGCAGGTCCACATTCATCAAGGTATTTTTTCTCGCGTGCATCGAGGTATAACACAGCCGAATAACCTTCGTTGTGCGCACGTATTCCGGCATTTAAACTAGCAGCATAGTTACCTCCAACTTTGATATTACCAGTTCCCTGTGGTGCTGCACGGTCGTATTCACGATAAATTACATAATCTGTTGGCTTAAACCCTTCTTTGAAATAAGGACCAACCGGCATAACAAACACCATGAAAAGGTACTCATCAGCAGGTTTCACGCCAATTTGCGGGCCAACACCAATTAATAATGGCCTGATATATAAAGACGCACCCGACCCGTAAGGTGGCACATACTCCTCATTCTCTTTTATAGCTTTAAAAACGGCCTCTTTAAACTTTTCTACAGGTAATTCAGGCATCAGGATACCCCGGGCTGAAGATTGCATACGTTTTGCATTATCTTCTATGCGAAACACCCTTATTTTACCATCTTTACCCCGATAGGCTTTTAAACCTTCGAATGCTTCCTGCCCATAGTGCAAGCATGTTGCAGCCATGTGCATTGTAATTTGATTTGAATCGGATACTTCCAATGCGCCCCACTTTCCATCGCGATAGTAACAGCGTATATTGCTGTTGGTATCGGAATATCCAAATCCTAAATTTTTCCAATCAAGATTTTCCATATCTTATGTTATTACATTTTTTTCGAATAATCGATTTCCAAATTTAAAAAAATTGTTCAGTTTAAAATCATCAAACTTTAAACATTACATGATAACCGGCATGTTTCCGTATATTCAGTACAGTATCATCTTGAAAAATCAGGTATTGCCCTTTTATGCGCATTAACTTTCCTTCTATTGTTTTTTCCTTATCAAAAGTGACAGATGCTACGTTATCAGGGACATAGTCGCCTGGATATACAATTTCTGTTATCTGGCTATCTTTCAAGGCATACTTTTGCAACTCCGGGTGTAACAACGAAACAATCCTTTTCTTTTCATCAATTAAATCAACATCTTCTTTCAGATTATCTTTCAACATATTACGCCAGTTGGTTTTATCGGCTATATGTTGTTTTAAATAGCTCTCGATAATACCCGCAATGTGCCGGTTTGGGGTTTTGGCAATACTAATGGCATACATGGCTCCCTGGTCAATCCACCGGGTTGGTATTTGGTGATGCCGGGTTACACCCACCTTAATACCGCTGGTAATTGACAAATACACATAGTGGTCTATTAAATCATGTTCTTCAGCCCATTCCATATCGCGAGAAATTCCAAATTGCGATTTCGACAGTTCAGGATTAAAGACACTTTCGTCGTTTTCAGGTGCGGTTTTAAAACATTTGTAGCAATACCCCTGGTTAAACGATTTAGATGTAGCTGCGCCGCATCTTATACAATTAATTTTCCCGGTAAATTCTAGTGAAACATCCTTCCCTAAGTGTTCATTTAGGTAAATCATATCATCGTTTACCGGTAAAAAATATTTAACAGGTTTATCAAGTTGTGTACGCATTTTTAGCAATCGACCTTCATATATCATAGCAATACAAAGTAATTATTCCATTTACAAAAACATACGACAGTTGTCATATTTATATTGAAAAAAACCCCTGCCTCAAAAAAAGAGACAGGGGTTCATTTATTTTAAAAAGGAATTCTTATTTTCTTGTTTGAGCAATTTTCTTTACAACCTTATGACGGAAATCGTATGAAATAGGTGTCGCTACGAATAACGATGAATACGTACCAATTACTACACCAATCAACAGTGCGAATGAGAATCCGCGTATTGTCTCTCCACCAAAAATAAAGATGGCAAGCAATACAACAAAAGTTGAAAGTGATGTACTAAACGTACGGCGCAACGTACTATTCAAAGCATTGTCGGTGTTAACCTCAACGTGACGTTTTGGATAAAGTCCTATATACTCACGAATACGGTCAAATACAACCACGGTATCGTTAATTGAATAACCTAGCACCGTTAATATTGCTGCAATAAATGCCTGATCAATTTCAAGCGAGAACGGCAACAATCCGCTAAAAATTGAAAATACACCCACTACAATTATCGTGTCGTGAGCTAATGCTGCAATAGCACCAATACCATATTGCCAGTTACGGAACCGGACAAATACATACAGGAAGATTACAATTAATGCAAGTGCAATAGAAATCATTGCTGCATTACGGATGTCATCCGAAATAGTAGGGCCAACTTTAGTTGAGCTTTGAATATAGTCTTCGATAAACTGATCTTTCGAAACATCATCAAGGAATGGCATTACCCCTTCATAAAGAAGGCTTTCAACCTGGTTGTCGATAGCCTCGCTATGATCGTCAATCTTAAAGTCGGTTGTAATACGAACCTGATTGTCAGAACCAAATGTTTTCACCTCAGGAGCGGTTCCAAATTCATCAGCCAGTGCTTTACTAACATCAGTTACCTCAACAACATCATCAAAAGCTACCACATACGTACGTCCACCTTTGAAGTCGATACCATAATTTAACCCTTTGGTTGAAATTGATGCAATAGAAGCAATAATAGCAATTCCGGAAATTATGTAAGCAATCTTACGTTTTTCAAGGAATTTAATTTTCGCGTTAAGCAACCAATTACTTGTTAATTTTGTAGTAAACTTGATTTTTTTGTCTTTACCAAGGAAACGTTCAAACACCAAACGTGTAAGGAATATTGCACTAAACAATGAAGCAATAATACCTATAATCAGCGTAGTGGCAAAACCTTTGATTGGACCAGATCCAAAGAAGTAAAGTACGATACCGGTTAACAAGGTTGTCACCTGTCCGTCGATAATTGCCGACAATGCATTCTTGTAACCATCGGCAATGGCAAGTTTAAGCCCTTTACCGGCCCTTCTTTCTTCCTGAATACGTTCATAAATCAGTACGTTGGCGTCAACCGACATACCTATGGTAAGAACAATACCTGCAATACCGGGCAATGTAAGAACAGCTCCAAACGAGGCAAGTACACCAATAATGAAAAACAAGTTGGCAATAAGTGCAAAGTTGGCAACAGCACCTGCATGGAAGCTATAAAAGAATAACATATAGATAAGTACAAGCACGAAAGCAATAACAAACGACCACATACCGGCATTTATAGATTGCTCACCCAATGAAGGACCAACAACATACTCTTCAACGATATTAACCTTGGCCGGCATTTTACCCGACTTCAACATATTAGCAAGGTCTTTTGCCTCTTCAACACTGAAGCCTCCGGTAATATTTGAACGCCCGCCTGTAATTTCAGTATTTACAGTTGGGAATGAAACCACATAATCATCTAATAATATCGCGATAGATTTACCAATATTATTTTTGGTCATGCGGGCCCAGGTTTTAGCACCCTCACTATTCATATTCATGGTAACTTCGGCAGTAGCCTGGTTTTGCCCAAACTCCTGACGTGCATCAGTAACAACTCCACCGTCAAGTGGGGCGCTTCCGTCGCGGGTCGTAACTTTTAAAGCTACAAGTTGGTAAAAATTACCTTCCTCGTCAAACGGATCCATGGTCCAGCGAAATAACATATCGCGTGGCAACATCGATTGTACACGTGGCATATTTAGAAAGCTGTTTACTTTCGAAGTGTCTTTATAGTGCGAAAACCCTACAACAGGTCCGGGAAAGAGTTGTCCCTGGTTATTAACATTTGGAGTTAAAACAGAGAACAGCGGGAAATCGCGTGCCATATCGGTTGAACCATCAACATCAGCACTATCGCCTTCGGCTGTCTCAAGTTCGTCTAATAATGATAAAGCATCATCCTCTGATTCTTCTTGTGCAGCATCAACTTCTTCAGCACTTTCACTCTCCTCTTCAGTTTCACTTTCTTCAGGAGCCTGAATATCTTTCAGGTACTCGTTAACTTCGAGCATGTAGCTGTAAACTTCCTGATTTTCGTATGTTTCCCAGAACTCGAGCGATGCAGTACTTTGCAACAGGTTACGTACACGATCTTTATCTTTCACACCCGGTAATTCAACAAGAATACGTCCGCGTTGTGCTAACATTTGGATGTTGGGCTGTGCCACACCAAAACGGTCGATACGTGTACGAAGGATATTAAATGTATTATTAATAGCTGCATCAGACTCTTCCTTAATAACTTCCAGAACATCTTTGTTTGACGAATTGAAGTTAATCCGCTCTTTTAACTCGGGCGTTAAAAAGTTTGCAGCCAATTTTGCATCTGGGTCAATCTCTTCATATGCACGCCCGAAAAGGTCGATAAAACCTTCCTGGCTGTTTTCCTGATATTGTTGAGCCAGCTTAAGGGCAGCATTAAATGTTGAGTCGCTGCTATTGTTCGACAACGAACGCACCATATCAACCAACGACACTTCAAGGGTAACGTTCATACCCCCTTTAAGGTCAAGTCCGAGGTTAATTTCACGGGCCTGAACTGCTTTATAATCATACTTCCGGATGCCTAAAAAGTTGTAAACAGTTTCACCCGAAATGGAATCAAGGTAATATGATTCTTTTTGTAAATCACCTTGCGCATATTCTTCAGCATCATTTTTTACGCTTTGAGAAACAAACGTAAACGACAACTGATAAACACATACTAAGGCCAGCAATATTGCAAATAGCCTAACAGCACCTTTATTCTGCATTTTGTTTAATTTTTTTATTAATTCTTTTTCAAGCTTTTTTACTGAACGGCAAATATATCCATTTTTTTGTAAAAGCATTAGCGTATGCATTTAAAATAAGGCTATGCATTTATGATACAATTTTTGCAACATATCTATTCGGGTTGTTTAACGAAGTAATTTTATTTAGTTTTGATATATAAAATGTAAAAATTTTGAATATGAGCAACAATAAACGTTTTGCAGTTGTATTAGCCGGATGCGGTGTATACGACGGTGCAGAAATACAAGAAACTGTATCGACTTTACTCGCAATTGACAAAACAGGTTCCACATATCAGTGTTTCGCACCTGATATTAATCAGTTTCATGTTATCAACCATTTAACGGGTGAAGAGATGAGTGAAAAAAGGAATGTGCTTGTTGAGTCGGCCCGGATATGCCGTGGAGATATAAAAAAGATGGCTGATTTTAAACCAGACAACTTTGATGCCATCGTTTTCCCCGGAGGATTTGGTGTAGCCAAAAATTTGTGCACCTTCGCTATTGACGGTCCCGACTGCCTTGTCAATCCTGTTGTTGAAAAAGCAATTCAGAAATCCAGCAAGGCCGGCTTGCCTATTGGTGCATTGTGCATATCTCCATCACTAATTGTAAGCGTTTTAGGCAAATCAAAAATAACCATTGGCACCGATGAAGCCACAGCCAGGGCTATTGAAAGCTTGGGCGCAACCCATCAAAATACAAGCGGTTCTGAAATTGTAGTTGATGAAGCGCATAAAATTGTATCATCGCCTTGCTATATGCACGAAACATCGGTAAGTGTTGTTGCCCAAGGAGCCGAAAATGTTATTAATGCACTTTATGAAATGATGTAATTAGTATTTTATAACCTGTTATTTACAACGTTGTTATAAAGCGACCCAAATTGAATACGAATACCCATACCTCCCCATAATTGAAAAGTTGAAGGTAATTTTTTATTGCCCAGTAAAACATCTTCTAACGAAACCTCTTCGGCAGGAAGATACAACTGGTTATGAACATTCTGAGCACCAAAGTTGAAATTAACTGACAAGCCCTGAATTATACGAATAGATAAATCGGAAGAAAATGTGACGCTGTTTTTAGACAAATCATGAAAATAGGTAGAACCTTCGAGCCGGGTTTCAATTTCGCCCCAGGGCTGAATAACTTCAAAATTTATTTTCAGATTTTGCTCCCATAAGTTTTCAGCATTCTTGTCAAAAATGGTTGTTTCGTAATAATCCTTCATTTCAAGACCGGCAAAATACGAAACCGTAAATCGTTTTTTGTCTGAAATATCCCATGGAAAAAAGTTGTATTCTATGGCCGGTTTAAAATCGTAAGAATAACGTGTATTCCAGTACGTACTTTGAAAATATGAAAGAAAAACACCAGCCGACCAACTTTCGGATAACGAATAAACAGACTCAGCATTACCCGACTTATGCTTATTATTACTGGTTAACCACTCACCATCATTTTCAATTTCTTCAATTTTATCGCGCATGTAATACGAAACCCTTATTTTGTATTGCTCGCTTACTTTATCAGCCCTCACATTAAAAGAATAGTTCAACTTCTTTATGCTTTCCTCCAGGTTAAACCAACCATTGGCATCAATACGAAACACCCATTGGTTCCAGGGATCTTCCATCGTTGAAGTTGTATCTGAACGCTCCTCATTTTTTGTGTAAAGAATATCAACCGTATCTCCATCCCTGGTTTCGTTAACATAGGGCATCAACCCCAACTTAAGGGTCCGGGTCATACATGCACGAACAACATCATCTGTATCACCGGGCGAACTTATACAATTCAGGGTGATATCTCCAATCTGGCTGAGTTGTTTTGTATAAAAATTAAGGATATAATTTATGCCGCCACCCCCCGTACGGTTACGGGTAACAATCACGTGAACATCAGACCCTTTGGGGGCGTTCACAAAATCAACAAACCGAACATTACGGCGTATATAATCGAAGTCTACATTATTTCCTTCAATAAAAACCTTTAAACGACTAATCTGACTTTTAGGAGGTATCGATTTTGCTGATTCTACATAATGATCTCCGGCAAATAGCTGAAAAGGCAGTATTATTCCAATAAGCAAAAAGCCCAGGGTGTTTATTATTCTATTCATTACTTAATAAATACAGGTTAAGATGCAAATGTAACCTTAGTTTATGTTTTGTACAAGAATAAATTTGTTAAGAAGTTGTTAAGCGCAAAAAAGGCCACCCTGTATAAAAACAAGATGGCCTAAAAGAATAAAATATTGCGTCAATCGTAGTTATTCTGTTTCAGGAACAAAAACCACATCGGTTACATCGGCATTTTTAACAAATACCGTTACGAAACGCTGAACATCATCTTTGCTCATATCCTTTAATAATTCTTCATAGTTTTCCGGGATAGCACTATTGATTCCGGAATAATAATATCCATACAATGAATTTAACCAGAAGTTATTATGTTCGCGCGCTTGCTCACGGTCTTTAAGAAGGTTTTTGATGGTTTTGTCAAAGTCCTCATCTGCTGGCCCTTCAGCAACTATTTTATCAATTTCGCGGTAAATAATAGCTTTAAGCTCATCGGCACGTTTGGGGTCACAATCAAATACCATGCGGAGCGTTCCTTCATTTACCGGGTATTGTTCTATTCCCGAACGTACTCCTACACCGTATGTACCACCTTCTTCCTCGCGTACGGTTTCGGTGTAGCGCAAGTCGAGTATTCCCTCGAGCACTTTCATCATAAGTTTGCTCTTGGGTGTATATTCTACCTCGTTTACAAAACGTACGTTAACATTTGTTTTGGGTGTTGTAAAAGCTATAGGAATTTCTTTCTCAACTTTACCTTCAGGAGCTCTAACACCACGGTCTTTCCATGTCTCTTCGCGGTCACTGTCAGTTAATGATCCTAGATATTTTTGAGCCATGGCTTTAGCTGTTTCTTCGTCGATATTACCTACAATAAACCATGTGAAGTCACCGGCATCTTTTATACGGTCATTATAAATGTCCTGAATATCTTCAAAATCCACATCGTTCAGGAATTCAGTGCTAAGCGTACGTACGCGAGGATGATAATCGTTGAAAATAAACGATAATGAATCCTGCATTATTTTGCGCGGGTCTTTTTGCATATTGGCCACAAATGCTTTATATCTCGACATCAATGCATTGTGGGCTTCCAGGTCGAACCGTGGTTTTTCGAAATAGAGGTATGCAAGTTGCATCATAGTTTCAAAATCTTTAGGTGTGGAAGAGCCGGTAAAACCTTCTGTTAAAGAACCAAGAGTAGGGCTCATCGATACTTTTTTACCTGTTAGCATTTTCTGTAATGTAACCGCATCGTAATCACCTACACCATAAGCCTCTACAAAAGTTGTAGCCATGTCAAGGTCGGGCACATAACCGGCATCCCATAATGAGCTTCCTCCTTTGCTGAATGCACGTAACGATACATTATCTTTCTCATAGTCGGCATGACGGTAAACCACCTTTGTGTTATTGGCCAGTGTCCACTCTACAGCATCAAAATCTTCAAGTTTTTTTTCCGAAACAATTTCAGAACCTTCAAGCTCTTCGGAAATTAACGTTGTGCCAGAAGCCGCATCAACATATGGTTCAACTTCCATCGCTTCAACCTTATTGATGATGGCCATGGCTTCGTCTTCCGAAAGATGTTCTGCATCGGTAGGGCCTGTAATAACAATGGCACGGTTTTCCGGTGTAATCCATTCATCGGCTTTGGCCGAAACCTCTTCAACAGTTATAGTTGGTAAAATTTCTTTGGCAAATCGAAACTCCTCTTCAATACCTGGCGCTGGTGCTTCAGTAAGATAATTTTGGGCAAATTCACGACAATACTGGTCATTGGTGATTTTATCTCGTTCGTTATAGCGGCTTTCTATACGTGTGAGCATATTGGTTTTAGCCCTTTCAAGCTCAGTTTCGGCAAAGCCATGCTGTTTAACCCTTTGTGTTTCAATCATTATTGCTCCCAGTGCCTTCGCTTCTTCGCCATCGTTGGCTGTAGCACCAATCATATAAGCATCGTACCCGCGGACAAAACCACCGCGTTGGGTATAGCCGTTAATAAATGGAGGAGTTCCTTTTTGCAGCAACTCATTTATCCGCTGACCAGTCATCGAGTTATACAATGATCGTGTATACATTTCGCGCAGGTCGGCATAAGATTTCTCCTGCCCGTCTTTGTTCTCATCAAAAATATAAAAGTTAATGCTTGATTGTGATGCTTCGTCGTCGGTTGCAAGTACGAAATAAGTTTCGTCATGCTCCGGGATTTCAAAGTCAGGCCTTTCTTTGGAATTATCAATGGCTTCAATTTCCGAAAACATCTCTTTTACTTTAGCTTCAACTCTTTCTACATCAATATCACCCACAATAGCTATCGCCTGTAAATCGGTCCGGTACCAGTCGTGATAAAAATCGCGCAATGTTTCGGGATCATGATATTTAATAACCGTTGTGTCGCCAATAACATCTCTAATGGCCCATTCTGAACCTTTAAACACTACAGGAAACCACTGATTACGAAGCCTGAAAGAAGCTGTCCGTCGTGTACGCCATTCTTCGGCAATTACACCGCGCTCAAGATCAATCTCTTCGTCGGTAAGCAATAAACGGTCCGACCAATCGTGAAGAACCAGAAGGCATGTATCAACCAATCCTTCGTGCGTTGCAGGCACATCACTCAGGTTGTAAACAGTTTCGTTAAACGAAGTGTATGCATTAATGTTACGCCCGAAAGCCACCCCGTGCTTTTCAAGGGTGTTCAAAATACCTTTGCCCTCGAAATTCTCAGTTCCGTTAAATGACATATGTTCAAGAAAATGCGCTAAACCATTCTGGTCGTCATTCTCAAGCAAAGCACCTACATTTTGAATTATATAAAAGCTTGCCCTGTTTTTGGGTTCTTCGTTATGCCTTATGTAATAGGTCATTCCGTTGTCAAGAACACCGGTCTTAACTTTTGACTCAAGAGGCACAGGCTGTGATAGTTCGGTTTGTGCAATGCCTGTTTTTGCAAGAAGTACAACAAGAATTGCAGCCAGATAGATAAATAGTTTACTCATTGTTATTAATTTTGAGGTTTGTTTAATAATTCACGAAACATTAGTAGGTATAGTAATGTATTCGTTACACTATTGTTGCGTTTTTTTCAATAAAAGATGTTAAATTTCAAACTGATATAATAGATCGCCAGTGTTTTTAGAAACCATTTATACATCAATAATTATGAAAAGAATCAAAATTTTTGTCATTATCGCCATTCTGTTTAGCGCCATTTCATGCAATGTATTGATGCAAACAGCATCACAGGTTATAACACAAAACCAACCATTATCCAAAGAGGAAGTAGCACGCGGACTGAAAGAAGCCCTTCGGGTGGGTGCCGACTCGGCATTAACCAACCTGAATAATATTAACGGCTATTATCAGGACCCGCTGGTGAAAATTAACCTGCCACCCGAAACTGAAAAAATTGTTCAGTACGCTTCAAAAGTACCGGGCATCAGCGATATGATTGACGATGTAGTGCTCCAAATTAACCGTTCGGCCGAAGATGCAGCCGATCAGGCCATGCCAATTTTCAAAAATGCCATTACATCAATATCCATCGAAGATGCATGGGGAATCCTCAGGAGCAAAGATAATGCCGCAACACAATATCTCAACAAAAAAACATACGACCAACTGGTAAACCTCTACATGCCCATTATGCAGAAATCACTGAACAAGCCAATCGTTGGCAATGTATCGGCAGCCAGTACCTGGAACGAATTAACCGGCACCTGGAATAAATTTGCCAACTCGATGGCCGGCAAATTACTCGATGTTAAGGCAGTGGACACACAACTTGACCGTTACGTCACCCAGCGCGCACTCGATGGTGTTTTCCTGAAAGTGGCCGACCGTGAACAGGATATCAGGACCAAAGCTGAAGCCCGGGTAAACGATCTCTTGAAACGTGTTTTCGGAGAAAATAAATAATTTTTGCACTCAAAAACATTTGAGACAAAAGGCTTTTACTATTTTTGCACCTTCTGAAACCGGTTTTGTGTCGGTATGTTATAAATAACAATAAAAAAATCAATCATGTTAACACTGAAATTCATTCAGGAAAATTCTGACTTAATAATAGATCGGCTTAAAGTAAAAAACTTTGATGCCTCCGAAATCATTAATCAGGTTATTGAGCAAAATAATCGCCGTAAGGAAACACAGGCTGAAGTTGACCAGCTAAAAGCCGAGATGAACAAGCTTTCGAAAGAAATTGGCAAGCTGTTTAAAGAAAAAAAGATTGACGAAGCAAATGCAGCTAAAGAAAAAACAGCTGCCCTGAAAGATGAAATTAAATCGCTCGATGCCGCTTTTTCTGAAATTGATAAGAACCTGAATGAATTGCTTGTTCAACTTCCTAATGTTCCGCATGAATTGGTTGAGCCGGGAAAAGATGAAGACGATAACGTTGAAATACGACGACACGGTGAAGCACCCGAGTTGCCAGACACAAAGAAACCTCACTGGGAAATCATAAAAGATCTCGACATTATCGATTTTGAGCTGGGCACAAAGCTTACAGGTGCCGGGTTTCCAGTTTACAAGGGAAAAGGGGCTAAATTACAACGGGCCCTAATTTCATTTTTTCTCGACGAAGGAGAAAAAGCCGGTTACAACGAGGTACTCCCCCCAATAATGGTAAACGAAGATTCGGGCTTTGGTACCGGACAGCTACCCGATAAAGAGGGCATGATGTACCACGCGCAAATCGATAACCTGTACATGGTTCCAACAGCCGAAATTCCGGTAACCAACATTTACCGCGATGTGATTGTAACCGAAGATCAGCTCCCGATAAAAAATATAGCCTACACACCTTGTTTTCGCCGTGAAGCCGGTTCGTGGGGCGCTCACGTGCGTGGCCTTAACCGCCTGCACCAATTCGACAAGGTTGAAATTGTACAAATTGCCAACCCTGAAACTTCGTACAAGCAACTCGACGAAATGGTTGAGCATGTTGAAAACCTGATAAAAAAGCTTGA
>JAQIDF010000447.1 GCA_027858145.1 Prolixibacteraceae bacterium
AAGATGGCACAGTGCGATATGCCAACCCACCCATGACTAAGATTGAATTTGTATGGATGGGTCACGATTGGGTAGCTGTCACCACGCCCGTTGGTAAAGTTTCGTCCGGTGATATCGTAATACGGGCCTTCGATGCTTGTGCTTCTTACAACCCGTGTATTGTAGGGTACATCCAGACCATCGTAAGCCAGAAATAAATAATAATAGCCATCTTTGTAAATAACTTCGGGAGCTTCGCTGGCCTGCCAACGCGACCCATTTGTGCGTGTTCCAACTCTTTCACCATAGCGGGCATTCAGCTCACTTACACTGTTTGCCCATGGGTTACCGAGAGTGTTTAGCGGCTTTCCTGTTGTAGCATCTACTTGCAATATTGCGAAGCCACTATGCCACGAACCATGTATCAGGTAATGCTCATCTTCGGGTGTTACAATATACGTTGGGTCGATGGCATTATAATAGAAATATCCACTCCAATCGTTAGTTCCTGACCGGCTGTAGTCCAGACCAAGATCAGACGATGAAGTGGTAACAAAGCCCTTGTCTTCCCATTCAGCCCCGGCCGGGTCAGTCGATTCGCACATGCCAATAAAGGCACGTTCAGTCCAGCTGCCATCAAAGCTGGCTGTGGTGGGCTTGCCTGTTTTAATGTAGTTATCGATAATTATGCTGTAGTACATACGTAAAATTTCTTGTCCTCCCACCTTTACACGGCGCACAACCGGAGCCCAGTAGCCGTATCTTATTTCGTCTTCAGGAATGGCATTAAGCCCCATGCGCCCACGAATTGAGTTAAGTGAGTCGGCCACCCAGCCGGGTGCGTTATAAAAAGGACCGCCTACCCATTCCCAATTAACCAAATCGGTTGAACGTTTGCCCTGAAAATGCCCATGACCTACGTGAGCACCCCCATACGAAGCATCGGTGCCGTACATGTAGTAGTAACCATTGTAGTATGCAACCGATGGATCGTGTACGTTTGCCAGGTTCCACTCGTTTCGGTTTGCCCACGATGCTATGGATGAATAATCGTCGGCGTATGTTGGAATGGTAAAATTTGTTACGGTATCAGGCTTTTCATCTGTGCCATCCTTGGTTTTGATACCGGTAGGATCTAAATCATCGTCTTCGCACCCAACAAACGACAGCGCAATGACGCTGATCAATAAAATCAGTATGTACTTTAGTCTCATGTGTATTCTATTTTATATCAAAAACTTCCTTATCAACATACAAAAATTACGCCGATAAGGAAGTTTCTAAATTTAGCAATTCATTCTTAGTCTCACTCTACAACAGGCCGAACATTATATTTCTCAAGGAAAGCAGGGCCGTTATCTTCATTCTTATTTGCCGAGTTACCAACAAGGTTGGGGTTAGCATTCAGCGTAGATTGAAAGATAGGGAAATATTCATGTCCCTTGTAATAGTACTGGAATGATGAAGCACTGGCAGTTTCAGCAGTAAGCTCATCAGTGTTCGCAATAATATCGCCAGCCTCATTTTGAGGTGCTAACTTATAATACCCATGCTCAACCAACTGATTCATACGACCTTGATCATAGAAAAACCCCCAACGGAGTAAATCGATACCTCGTCCGTTTTCGCAACCAAATTCTTTAGGGCGTTCAACGTTTGCTATTTGTTCGAAAAGAGCATCAGCAGACGGGAAGTCAGAAAGTTGAAGATCTTCAAGGGCTACACGGCGACGTACTTGATTTATATAATCAATTGCGGTTTGTGTTGGTCCGTTAATTTCATTTTCGCATTCTGCTGCACGCAATAAAACATCACTATATCGCATGAGGCGTAAGTTAGTACCACAAAGCAATCCGTTATCAATATTTTCATAAAGATTTGTCCTTGCATTGGTCCACTTAGCAATTGAAATACCACCCTGAGAACTATTCGATAATGGAGTTTCAGTTATTTCTTGTTGATATACTACATTTTTACGAGGATCTCCATCCGGATAAGCTGCAGTAACCTGATCGGTATAGTTATCATATTTATCTTCGAATGTAACCAGTGTCCAGTATAAACGAGGATCAAGACGACCATCGGTGCATTCCTCTTTTTTAAACAGGTTATACAACCACGGAGAACCAGCCAAGTCGCCCCAGCTACCCAATTCCTGAGAAGCATAATTACTTTCAACCGCATGTCCCTGTGTTGCATCTGAACTTATATTAACCGGAGTCCATTCCTGATCGGTGCCACCTGTGCCAAAATCCATAAACTGAACTTCGAAAAGGCTTTCTACGTTGTTTTCAGTATCTTCCCTAAAGTTGTCACCATAATCGGCTACAAGCTCATAATGTCCGTATTTGCCGGCAATAATGTCTTTCAATACGGTATTAGCCTCTTCAAATTTATGACGGAACATCAGTGTACGCGCTAAATATCCGGCAGCAGCACCACAAGTTGCACGTCCCTCTGCCCATTCGCCACCTGCATCGCGCGATGGCAACATTT
>JAQIDF010000474.1 GCA_027858145.1 Prolixibacteraceae bacterium
CGAATCTTCTTACTATCCAGGAAACTCAAGAGCAATTAATCGCTTTACGTGATACACAGTCTACCTTTGACCGTGAGATGGCACTATGCAAGCCACTCATAGCAATGGAGTTAGATGGCATAGCTATAAATCAGCCGAAAGTAGCAGAGTTAAAAGCAGAGACAGAAATACTAATACACAAATGGCAACTATTTTTAGATACTCTTCTTGGGGAAGAATTAGCAATTAATGTAGCTAGCCCTGCACAATTAGCAGACTTACTATATACAAAACTAAAGCTACCAAAAAGAGTTCGTGCAAGTAAAATAACAACTGACGAAGACGCATTAGCTAGTCTATTGACTATAAATCCGCTAGTAGTTAAGCCTATTATGTTGCTTAAAAAGCTAAAGAAAGAAGTATCTGAATATAAGACAAAGCTAAGTGCTGACGGTAGATTTCGTGCCTGTTTTAAACCGGCAGGAACAATGACAGGACGGTTGGCTAGTAGTAAATCAATTTTAGGTAGTGGGTCAAACTTACAAAATAAGACCAAGAAAATAAGAGTGTATTTTGAACCAGATAATACTGAAACTCAGTTATTCATAAACGTAGACTATGCCAAAGCAGAATCGTGGGCTGTGGCTGCATTAGCTGAAGATCACAAAATGCTAGATGCACTATATGGAGAAGATTTTCACTCCACTAACGCATCAAATATACTAGGAAAACTGGTTACTAAAGAAAACTATTCTGATAGACAGCTTGGAAAACGTATAACTCACGGGGCATCGTACCGCATGACACCATTTTTATTGCAGAAAGTTCTACTTAAAGATGGGTATACTTTCAGTAAAACTGAAGCTAATGACTTAATGGAACAATTCCATAATAATTATCCTAATATCCGTGGAGTTTTTCATCGTCGTATAGAAGAACAATTGAAAATGGATAGAACACTAACAAATGTGTACGGAAGGAAAATTACCTTTTGGGAGCACTATGGAAATCCGCTTCTAAATAGTGCAACTGCATTTTTACCTCAAAGCACTATTGCGGAGATGACAAATACAGCATTAGTACGGATATATAATACCATACTAGAAGTAAAACTGAAAATACAAGTGCATGATAGTCTTTTGCTTCAGGTACATAAAAAAGACATTACTACTTCACTGATAGAAAGAATAGAAAAATGTATGTTACAGCCATTGGAAATAAACGGAATAAAATTCACAGTTCCTACTGATTATGAATTGGGTTCTAACTGGAGAGATTTAAGTGACATTTCTGAATGGAGTGAGTTGATCGCTGAGAATAATAATAGACAGATTAGTAATCTACCACATATGGCATAAATATTACACCTTGTGGTATTTACCACTTCATGTTATTGTATAAATACTAATCGAAAGGACTAAATCATGCCAATATGTAGAATAGAAAATTGCACTAAGAAAACAGTAGCTAAAGATATGTGTCCTATGCACTATAAACAAATACGTGTGCATGGAAAAATAATGGACTATACGGATAAATATGAACTTAGTGCATGTGGTTCTACATGCACGATTTCGCTAAGGTCGTTGGATAAAATTATAGGAACAGTATTAATAGATGCCAGCGATATAGAGTTAGTTAATAAATATAAATGGTATTTTAATAGTGACGGGTATGCAACAACAACACCGAAAAATAGAATAGCAATAAGAATGCATAAGTTAATTTTTCCTGTTGAGTCTCCGCATCAAGTTGACCACGCAAATAAAAATAAATCTGATAATAGACGATGTAATCTACGGAAAGCAACCACAGGACAAAATAGATCAAATGTAGGACTGACTAATAGCAATACTATAGGATTTAAGGGTGTTAGTAAAAGACCAGGAGTAAAAAGCTGGCGAGCAATGATTAAATACAAACAAAAGCAAATAAGCATAGGTACGTTTAAGTCAGCACAAGAGGCAGCAGATGCTTATGACAAAGCAGCCTTAGAACTACATGGTGAATTTGCATATACTAATAAAATGATACGAGAGGAAAGTCAATCATGCTTATAGGTTTATCTGGCAAGGCAGGAAGCGGCAAGACTACGTTAGCCCAAGTAGCAGAACAGGAGTTTTCTTTTACTAGAACGAGCTTCGCAGGTACGCTTAAATCCGAACTTATTATTTACCTGAAAGCCAATAATTAT
>JAQIDF010000523.1 GCA_027858145.1 Prolixibacteraceae bacterium
TTAAAAGCTTTTAATTATGGTCAACTTTCCGGCATTGTTGAACCAATTGCAGGAGTTATTGGTGCCTATCTGGTATTAACAATTACTCCTTTATTGCCATATGCGCTTTCATTTGCTGCCGGAGCAATGATTTTTGTTGTGGTTGAAGAGTTAATACCTGAATCGCAAACCGGAAATGAAACTGATTTATCTACGGTTGGAGCAATGCTCGGCTTTGCAACAATGATGTTTTTGGATGTAGCTTTAGGGTAGAATTGAAACCTATTTTTGTTTCACCCGATTTTTATTGTTTCATACATTCAAAGTCACATCCGGCAAAACAAAGATTGAAAATATATATAGGACATTTTTACGTATATATCCGAGTTATGCGCAAGTTGAGCTAACCAGACAATAACTTAAACATCAATGACATGAAAATAAAACTAACCATTTTATTTCTGATTTTGTCAGCAAATATTGGATTCTCACAAGATTGGAATCCGTTTGTCCTGAACCAAAATAGTTATTTTAAACAGCAATATAATGACTCAGCAAAGGTTGAAAATTTCTTGTTAGATTCTATACTAATTATCAACGGCACTGAAATTTTATTTTTTAATGCGATATCTGAATTAAATCCTGATTGCTATAAAAATATCAAGGAAGACTATGAAAACATTGGTTGGTTAAGAAATCCTAACAAGATTGATAGTTTAATTAAAATCAATGATTCATTACTTTTTGTTGCTAATTACCCTAATGAGCTGGATACATTCATTTTTAAACCGTATGCAAAACTTAATGATTCATGGGTTACTAATGGTATTTCAATTACATGCACCAGACTTGGTGTTACAACCATTTTGGGCAATCAGGATTCTATTAAAATTTACACTTGCACGGGAAATGGATATGATGGAATAGAGTTTAAGCTTTCCAAAAATTATGGATTCATTAAATTCTTGCCATTAAACGAATTTCTTTTTCACTCAATTTCTTCTGATTTCCCGCCATATCTTGAGTTAATTGGTTATTCAAATGGAATTACTTCAGTTGGTTATACTCAACCTGATTTCAATGACTACTTTCATCTTAGTGAAGGTGATATGTTATTTTGGAGAGACTATACAAATCCTGATGATATTGCTCAGCACTCTTTAACAACATATTATGTAGATTCTATAACTTCTTCATACATTAATTCAGATTCAGTTTATTATGACTACAAACGAACATCTTATACCGAAGTTGGTACTATTTCACACGTTGGAAATTATTCAACGAATTATTTAAGAAAAAGAGAGGGGCAGATGTTAAAAAATCATACAAGCTGGTTTGGACTGAAAAACGAAAGCGACCATCAGAGTGAAATGTTTTATTTTGAATCACTTTACTTTAAAATAGAAAATAGTGACACAATTACTTATGCACAATATCGCCTACCTGGATTACTGGTTGATAAATCTAATTGCTGGGTAGGTTTTATATACGATTACAATATGACAGTAGGATTTTCAACAAGGGAAGGACAAATATTTCGAGGAAGTTACGTATGGTGGGAGCAAACATTAACCTTAATTGGTTCGAAAATAAATGGCATTGAATACGGCAATACTGAAATACCGACAGGGATTGATAATATTGCAATCGATAATTTAAAAGTATATCCAAACCCATTCAATGATTACATAAATATTTATTCTCCCGATAATATTACACTAATTGAAATATTTGATATTAAAGGTAATTTGATTCTAAAAAGCGAAATAAACAATGGGATTTTAAATTTAAGTGGATTAACAACAGGTAGTTATATAGCTAAGTTGACCGATTCAAAAGCTAAAACAACACATATGAAACTATTAAAACAATAAAAACCAGCGCATAACACAGTGCATATTTCAGAGCGATTTCAGTGCGTCAATCAACGGCGGATTCTCGCATCGTCGTTCAGTCCTACCGGACATGAACGCTCTCCGAAATCCTCTCCGCAACATGCACCAACCGTTACATCCAATTTAAAAACAACAAAACACACAAAATGAAACGATTTTTTTTGATTGCAATGTTAATTTTATGCTTTAGTAATCATGGGCTTTATGCATGGGGCGGAAGCATCAAATTGTTTGTTCAAGATCACATTGGACGAAAGGATTCTGTTATTATTGGAGTTAATGATCACTCAACGTTAGGAATTGACTCAACTCTTGGGGAAAGAAACATCATCGATTTGGCATTTGACAGCCTTGATGTTAGAGTTATCCAAAGGGACTCAACAAACCAAATTTGTGGTGGAAGTAATTATTCTAGTAACAATTCTCCGGATCTTTATTATCCAGCAAATTCAGATTCGAAAATAGATTATCGACCTTTCAGTGGATATGATCCTCTGTATTACAATTTTGAGATCTTTATAAATGCAATTGAATTTCCAATT
>JAQIDF010000531.1 GCA_027858145.1 Prolixibacteraceae bacterium
AGCTAACATCGCGCGCGTTAAAAAACCTTTACCATCCCTTATTTATAATGAATAAACGCATAAAAATACAACAACCAGAAAATAAACGACTTAAAGTCTCAAAAGTTCGAATTTTCGGCCTTGCAAAAGTAATTTGCCACGGAGTGAAGCCTCTCCTGTTTCCTCCCCAAAGGGAAGGACGAAACGCTCCGATGTTACGTATTGCGATAATCGTTTAGCGTCTTTTCAATAAGTTTGTTTAATAGCATCAGATCCCAATGCAGTTAGGCTGATACATATAATGATTTATTAAATAAAAAGCTCAGATATAAATTGAGAACTTCTCCATACACCGTTAATAACGGAACTTCTGGATTTATTTCATAAAACACGCAGCATGTTTTATGCTTCATATTTTATGAAGCCGCAAAATCTCATACGCTTCATCCATACTTCTCCCAAAAGCTACGATACCATCTTCATGACCGCCCATTACGATAATTCCACTTTTAAGATTTTCTCGTTTTAACAACTTTTCAATGGAAAAAGCCATTTCAGGCGTCCCGTAACTTGCCTCAACCCACGACGTTGGCAACACATTGTAATACTTCTTCCACAGCCTCTTGTCGTGAATATGTATTACACCTTTCACTTTATCGGAAAATCGATAAAAAACAGCGTGGGTCATCGATTCGGATGATGCTTTTGTCAGCCCCCTGCAGCTCAGCTGGTTTTCAGTAATATCTACGTCATTAACCATTGCAAAATCCCGCGATCTAAGGCTTTCCAAATTTCCGGTTCCTGAGCCGCTGATGAGAAAATGACCGGTGTTTCCAATTCGAACCGATAAATTTCCAAACCCAATTCCGTCAGGCAATACACCCAGCCATCCTTGTTCTTTCAACACACGACGAACCCGGTTCATTTCATCCAAAACATTTCTCTCAACATCAATCCCGGTTTTTTGCCAGATAGGTTGATATTTTATGTAGCCTTCGTCTTTCATTTTCCAAACATCCTTTGTATCTCCCCTTCACTGGCCCCGCAAATACCCAGTTCGGTAATTAAACCGGTTACCAGGCGTGAGGGTGTTACATCGAAACCATAATTGGCCACCGGACTGCCGTCGGGCGCAAGCTGTGTTTTGCCCTCCTTGCCATCGGCAAAACGTACCTCATCATCATCGCGCTGTTCAACAGGTATTTCTTTTATCCCATCCGATAGCTCAAAATCGATAGATGACGAAGGCAGCGCCACATAAAACGGTATGTTGTTATCGCGGGCGGCCAGCGCTTTCAGGTACGTACCTATTTTGTTGCACACATCGCCGGTGCGAGTGGTGCGGTCGCTGCCCACCAGTACCAAATCTACCATGCCATGTTGCATCAGGTGACCGCCGGTATTGTCGGGAATAACGGTGTGCGGCACACCTTCCTGTGCCAGTTCATAAGCTGTGAGCTTGCTCCCCTGGTTACGAGGACGGGTTTCATCCACCCATACATGCACATCGATACCCTTTTGGTGTGCTTTGTAAACAGGTGAGGTTGCCGTCCCCCAATCTATACAGGCCAGCCAGCCGGCATTGCAATGGGTAAGAATATTCACCGTTTCCCCGTTTTTCTGTTTTGAGATTTCTTCAATCAGCCGCACACCATGTTCTCCAATTGAATTGCTGTATCCAACTTCCATTTCTTTCAGTTTTACAGCCGTTTTAAATGAAATGATGCGTGCCTCCTCAACAGACTGAACACCACGAAGCTCTTTTTCGACCCAGTTTACAGCCCATGCAAGATTTATTGCCGTTGGCCGTGCCATTTTCATTTTCTCACAGACCGAAGAAATATAATCTGCCACACCTTCATCGTTAGTTTTACCAAGCATGGCCAGATAAAGGCCAAAAGCAGCAGTAACGCCAATTAGTGGAGCACCGCGCACCGTCATGTCTTTTATGGCTGAAAATGCATCGTCGAATGTAGAAAGTGTTTTAATTTCAAACCTGAATGGAAGTTTTTGCTGGTCGATAATTTTTATCTTTTCTTTATTGTTACGATCCACCCAAATCGTTTCAAAATGTTGCCCATTTATTCTCATAGGTAGTTTTGATTATTAACTTTGCCGCAATATATAATTTTCAGTAATGATCGACCAGCAGATTATTAAAAATGTTATTCTCGACCTAGGTGGTGTTTTGGTAGATATTGAGCCCGAAACAACTCATGAAGAGCTCGAACGTATTTTACGACCTGAAGCATATTCCAAAATCTTTTCTGAAGAGTTGCCCGAAATTATGGTGGCTATGGAAACCGGTGCCTGGAGTAAAGAAAAATTTAAGCGCACCATGCTACAAAATTGCCATAAAGGCGTTAGTGCCTCACAGGTTATTGATGCCTGGTGTGATATGATTCTTGAATTCAGGGCGCCGAGAGTTAAAATGGTTCAGAAAATAGGGGAAAAATATAACCTTTACCTGCTCAGTAACACGAACGTTTATCACGTAAGTTATTTCGAAAACGAATTCAAAAACCGTTTCCATTTCTCAATAAAAAAGCTTTTCAAAAAAGTATACTATTCAAACAAAATAGGCTACCGTAAACCCGATCCAAGGGCATTCGAATTTGTTTTGAAAGATGCCAACCTCAACCCGGCCGAAACTGTATTGGTAGACGACAAGCCCGAAAACTGTGAAGCAGCTAAAAAGCTTGGAATAAAAAGCATAAAAGTGCCCGAAAACTCAGGACTTGAAGCTGTAATTGACCAACTGCTTTAAATTAAGTTGTTTAAATTATCTCTTTGCTTTTCAGCAAGCTTATTATGTTATTTATTATCTGCACAGGGCTTAGCGTTGCATAATTAAAAGCTACATCATAATCGATATTCATTATTTCGCGACCTGCCATGTGGCTAACAAATAAGTCGCGCTGACGATCGACACGCTTTACATAATCACGTGAGTCGGCATAATTCATACTACTCACGTTCATTATTTGCTTAATCCGCCACTCAAGCGGTGCATATAGCTTAACCGATAAACGTTCAGGGATATCAGAAGCAATGATATTGGCCCCACGACCCACGATAACACAATTCCCGGCAATTGCTATCCTCCCAATCACTTTATGTACGGTTTCAATCACATATTCATCCTCCGGATCATAAACCCGTTCAGCTGAAAATACCGACTGGATCTCATACAAGTTTGTACTTGCATCTTTCATAAATACACTTTTTACGCGTTCGGGCGTTAACTGTAACTCATTTGCTACTTCTTCAATAACTTCTTTGTTCATCCATTTCCATTCCGTTTTTTTCCTTCCGGCCGAAATTGATGAATAACCCGTTAAAATCTTGGATAAACCTTTTGCAATATGATTTGCAGAGCATCCGCACTCGCGCGAGATCGTGATAACCGGACCCGCACCCTCGATGTTGGTTTTTAAACCCACATCGGCTTTCTCTAAATAATCCAGTAAGAAGTTTTCCATAACACCTGTTATTTAAATTCGTAATCACTATTCAAGTTAAACCATAATCGCTCTAAAAGCAAGGATTTTTATTATGATAGTGATTTAAATCCGGTAATGGCTTCTTCAATTGAGTACAGCTCACGCTTTAACACATTCAGTTTTTCTCCCAATATCTTCATGTTTTCTCCGGCTTTTTGTTTTTCGTCATCAAGCACACCCTGTTCCAACTTAATCGAATCGAAAACATCATTGATTTGCTGCACCCGTAAACCGGTTCGTTGAGCAATGTCTACAATTTCGTTGGTAATTACCCTGAAACTATGGCCATACTCACCTGCACGTCCGGCTTCAATTGAAGCATTAAAACCTATCAAACGGGTTTGTGCCGAAATATCTTTAATGAAACGTAATATTCCATCGGTTTTGGCAATGGCAGCATACAACTCGCCAATGGTAAAAAACACTCGATTAAATTCATCCGAAAAATTTTTAAATTCACCCGCTATCAGGTCAATTTTCTCATTTAACCGCTCAACTTCTTCTACCAGCTTATCACTCATTTCTACACGCTGTTCGATATCGGTATCGATGGTAGCTAAGTGAGTAATCATGCCGTCATCGTCAAGTATGGGCATCAAGGCAGTCTGAGTCCATATCCGGCGCCCATCTTTTGTAACATTAGGAGCTTCGTAACGATAGGGTTTGCAGGCTTCAAAAACCGAGTCGAGACGCGCCTGTACATCGGGGCTAAACGAGGTTTGTCTGTAATTACTTCCCAGTTCGGTGATGAACTCGTTAAAAGTGTAACCATACATTCTCGAGAAACCTTCGTTTATCAACCGGATGTCCCCATCGCTGTTCATTACCATTATGGCATTTGGGCTTTGCTCAACCAGTCTGGCCAGCAACTGCGATTTTTTAAGCTCCTCATCAAGAATTATGCATTGAGAATCTTTCTCACAATAATGTTTTTTCCATTTTCCCGTTTCATTTTGTGCTGTTTGAAGTTTAAAACGATATTTCTTCAAAAGAAAAAAAACGTAAACATTTGTAACAATCAAGGTAAATAATAATAACATCATGGCTTCGTATATTTCAGGTGAACATGTGTGATGTGGTAAACATAAATATTTTATTTGCGCCTTATCTTTTTGCTGGTGTTAATTCTTCTTTAGTGTCTTTTATTTAATGTTGAGCTAATATTAGGTTCTTTTTGATATTCTATATCGATTTATAATAGCTATATTCTATTTAAATTCGCCCACAGTTTAATTTGCAATTGCAGCAATATTGCTTTACCTTTACAGCAAATATGAAACTATGATTCCGGAAGAAACAAAAAGAACATCTAACATTAAAACATTTAACCCAAAGAAAAGCATCAAGCGTGCATGGAGCATAAGGGCGGCGAGCCCTAAATGGGTTATCACTACTTCTGGCGGTGAGGTTACATGGGGAAACAGGGCCGAAAGAGTGGCAATTATCCGTAAAGGGTTGCCATACGAATCAATTGAAGTCATTGGGAAAAAAGCCAATATGCCTGTCAGGCAATTGTTACAATATTTAGATGTTCCGCAAACTACGTACAACAAGAAAAAAAGAGAAAAAGCACTTCTAAGTGGCCGGGATAGTGAAATTGTATTATTGTTATCAGAAATACTTGATTTTGGAATTGAAGTGTTTAACAATGAACAAGAAAAGTTTCAGCGATGGCTAAAAAAACCAAACCTGACATTAGGAAATGTTACCCCCCAAAGTTTATTTGATTCTGTAACAGGAATTCAGGAAGTACGCAATGCCTTGAACAGGTTGGAATACGGAAATATGGCATAATGAAGGTTTTCAGAGTTGAAAGAGAAAAATACCTTGAAACAACCTTACAAGAAAATGGGGCAGCTTTAACCGAGGGCTACCGGTGGAACAGCTTAAACACTTACCTTGTTTACACTGCAGAATCAAGGGCATTAGCAACATTAGAGGTATCTGTTCATTTAGATTTAAATGAAGATTTACCTTCAGACAGATATTATATCGAAATTAATATTCCCTACGATATTACTATTCTTGAATTAAATATTAAAGATTTACCAGACCGTTGGGACTCAAAACCCCCCATTTTGGAAACTCAATATATTGGCGATGATTTCGTGAAAGATAAAAGTGCGGCGGTATTGAAAGTGCCAAGTAGTATTGTGAAACAAGAATTTAACTACCTGATAAACCCTAACCATCCAGACTCAGAGAAAATATCGGTTATAGCTGTAACCCCCCTTCAGTTTTGACAACAGGTTTAAACAAACATAAAAACATTAGATTTATTCGTTCATTCGTGGCTTGAAATCTTAAATGCGGTTGCCCTGCCGATACTACTGCATTTTTAGTGGGAGTGTATAAATTTACAGCTAGTAGAACCATTTCTCCACCCTTCCTGTGTAATTTTCCCCGGTTTTTCATACCAATTATTTGTTTTTAACCAATTACACGACACACGATGAAGAATATTACGTTGAAACCAAAAATGGTCGTTTTGACTGTTTTTGTTATGTTTGCGGCTATGAATACATATAGCCAAAAAGAACGGGCAAATATTGCC
>JAQIDF010000109.1 GCA_027858145.1 Prolixibacteraceae bacterium
GAAGGAACTGCTGCATTGCTTTTTGTAGGATACAAAAGCATCCTTTCGTCTCAGGATATGAGTAGTTGTGTTTTCACACCTTCATGCTCGGTATATGCCATTGAAACCCTCAAACATGATCCGATATACACTGCATACTTTAAAATATTTGACAGGTTGAGCCGCTGCCATCCGTTAAGTGCCAAACACGAATATGAATTACACCCAAAAACAGGAATGCTCTATGATCCGGCATATTAACACTTTTATATTCATTTTTTTAATGGTCATACCCAACCTGTTTGCACAGGATGACATTTACGACTGTGAAAACTCAAAACAGTTTGCCAACTACCTTTTTAACACCAATCAATTCAACCTGGCACAACATGAATTTGAACGCCTTGATTTCTTTTGTGACCTGAATGACAACACCCGCCTTTTATTGTTAAAAACATACCGAAAAAATCAACATTTCAATCAGGCAAATCAGTTTTTTCAAACCGGCAATTTAAAAGCAATGTCTGATCGTTTCAAGATGGAATACATCCGCTTAATGATGTCGCAGCAGTTATATGGAGAAGTTAAAAAAGCGATAGATGAAGGGCTCAATTTTCCTGAAAAATTTGAACATCACCTGGGCATTGCCCTGCTGCAAAAAGAATGGGAACAGGCATATTTTATCAGCACACAACAAAACACCCATAACGGAATAAAAGCAAAAGGGCTTGTAAGCATTGCAAGTGAAAGCTATAATAGCAAAAGGAAGAAACCCTGGCTGGCTGCCCTCATGTCGGTTGTTATTCCTGGAAGTGGCAAGGCATACAGCAGCTATTGGGGCGATGGTTTTGTTTCGTTACTCTTTACGGCATCAACCGGTTTTTTCGCTTACCGGGCATTCAATAAGTACGGAACAAACAATGCTTACTCATGGATAGCCGGAGGGTTAGCAGTTAGTTATTATTCGGCCAATATTTATGGTGGTGCAAAAGCAGCACAACGATACAACGAAAATCTCAATCATCGATATATCCATGAAACTGAAGATATACTGTTTTCTGATTATTAGCTTGTTAACAAACACTTTAATTAACGGGCAAAATGTTGAGGATGTGGTAACTTTCGCGAACAAACAGTTCAACGAGGGTAATTTCTCCATTGCATCTAAAGAATATAACCGTGCGTTATTTTTTGGATATCCCGACAGGGACTTTGTTGCACAGCGTATTGCTGATTGTTATACATACCTTGAACAATATGAACTTGCTGGTGATTTTTACGACCGGGCATACAGGTTTTCAGTATCAGACAGCATGAAAAATGAAGCAATACTGGGCAAAACCTTCTCTTTGCTCATGGAAGAAAAATTCATTCTTGGGTTGAGAGAACTGCTGAATTATAAAGAAAACCCAAATACATCTCAACAGGCCTCATTTCATTTTCTGAAAGGTATTTCGTATTTCGGACTTAAAAATGATTCAGCATCTTATCATGAGTTTATGAAAATTGCAAAATTCACACCGCAACAAAGCATTGACACGTTGATTGTTAAAAGTGAATTCAAAAAAATATCCAGGTACGATAAAAGATACAACCCGCAGCGGGCTTACGTAATGAGCGGGCTTATTCCAGGATCGGGGCAATTCGCCTCGGGTGAAATCACGGCCGGTTTAAATTCAATGCTACTTATTGGTGGACTGTACCTCATATCATTACGGTTTATGCACATATATTCATTTTGGGATGCCGTATTGGCCGTTTTCCCATGGATCCAACGCTATTACCTTGGTGGCATGGAACACTCAAAGCAACTGGCCACTTCAAAAATTCAACACAAACGATACCAATCATATATCAAAGTAATCGAAAACTCAGCTCCAAAACGTTACCGATGAACCTAGCCCCTCGAAATATCATAATTCTTCTAACGCTTTTTCTTTTGGGTTTAAACAACGCTGTTGGGCAGGATGCCAAACAGGTGCTAAAATCGGATATAGAAAAAGTTTTGCCCCTGGTTGAAATTGTAAAAGCAGAATATAACGCTACAACAAGCAAACTGATAGTTTTTGAAAGTAAAGCCGGAAAAGACGCATACCTCAACAACTATGAAACATACGTAAAGAAGAAGTATTTTGACAAGATACTTGAACTCAACATCAGGCAAGGCAAACTTTTGCTTTTGCTCATACACCGCGAACTGGGGAAAACAACATTTCAACTTATAAAAACGCACCTTTCGCACCAAAGGGCCAGGTTTTGGCAGGCAATAGCAGCTTTATTGGGCGCCAATTTAAAGAAAGAGTATTCAAAAGCCAAATATCCCGAAATTGAAAGAGAATTGACTAATTTCGCCACCCAGGCAGCATATTTACAAACTGAATGTATTCATCATTGACATGCAAAGCGATTTTTTTCAACGTGCGTACAAAGTTGTACAACAAATCCCTCCCGGAAAAGTAACCAGCTATGGTGCCATAGCCCGCTATCTGGGAGCAGTAAAATCGGCCCGCATGGTTGGCTGGGCCATGAATGCTTCACATTCGCAACCTGATATTATACCAGCCCACCGTGTTGTTAACCGAAACGGAATGTTAACCGGTAAAAACTTTTTCGGGGGTAGCACAATCATGCAGGAACTCCTCGAAAATGAAGGCCTGATTATTGAAGATGATAAAATTCTCAACTTCAAAGAAAATTTCTGGGATCCGATGGATGAATTACTAAAGCTTTGAAAGCGATGGGAAGCGATAGGAAACAATTGAAAGCGATGGAAAATCAAAACGATAGGAAGCGATAGTCCCCATCATTCCATTTCTCCCATTTTCCCAACACCCCAATTTTCCAGCATTCCATCATTCCATCATTAATCTCATTCCCAATCCAGTATGATCTTTCCACAATTACCGGTTTCCATAATATCGAAAGCCTCCTGAAAATTATCGGCTTTCATACGATGGGTAATAATCGGGGCAATATCAAGCCCACGTGTCAACATCATCTCCATGTGGTACCAGGTTTCAAACATTTCGCGCCCATAAATGCCTTTTAAAGTAAGCCCCTTAAAAATCATTTTGTTCCAGTCAACAGTTGTATCAGGCGGCAAAATACCAAGCAGTGACACTTTCCCCCCATTGTACATTTTTTCAATTAACTGGTTAAACGCGACAGAAGAACCAGAGCACTCAAGGCCAATGTCGAAACCACTAACCATTCCCATTGATATCATGGCATCTTCAATCGATTCGTTGCGGGGATCAATAACCCTGTCGGCACCCAGTTTCAATGCCAAATCGCGCCTGTAAGGGTTTAAATCGGTGCCGATTATGTTTCGTGCGCCACCAAATCTACATATAGAAGCTGCCATTGAACCAATTGGGCCACCAATTCCTGTAATAAAAACATCTTCGCCCACCAAAGGGAATGACAAAGCTGTGTGACAGGCATTTCCAAGGGGATCCATAATTGAAACTATCTCATCGGGGATACGCTGATCAACCTTTATCACATTACTTACCGGCACAACCACATACTCGGCAAAGCCACCATCGCGCTGAACGCCTATTCCAACTGTATGGTCGCAAATATGTTGCCGCCCACGCCGGCAATTACGGCAATGACCGCAGGCAATATGCCCTTCGGCTGTTACACGGTCGCCTATTTTATACTGAGTTACTTCGGAGCCCAATTCAACAATCTCACCAACATATTCATGCCCAATAACCAACGGTGGATTAATGGTTTGCTGCGCCCAATGATCCCACTTGTAAATGTGCAAATCGGTTCCACATATAGCCGATTTCTTAATCTTTATCAGTACATCGTTCACCCCCACTATCGGAAGCGGTACATCTTCCATCCATAATCCTCTTTCGGGTTTAGCTTTAACTATTGCCTTCATGTTTTTATTTTATAACGCAATATCCGAAATCAGGTTGGGATATAAAATGATATTTCGCAAATAATATTGAAACTGTTTCTACCAAGCCGAATTTAACCGGTGTATTTGAAATTTCCGAAGTAATATTTCACCTCCCCTGGTATTTAGCACATAACGATCCAGCTCAGGGATGGGTGCAAATGTTTTTGAGAAAACAATCCTTCCATTATCGATAAAGATTTCAACCACCGACCGGTCAATTAAGATTTCAATATCTACTTCATTATTTTGTATTTCAAAAGGCAATTGTGAATCAAAAACATTCAGCAACTTTCTTTTTACATCAAAACCAATTTCAAAACCTCTTTCCCCTCTATAGGTTCGCAGAATAAAGCTAAAAACATTACTGTTTAAATTTTTTATCTGACCCTTTATATGTAGTTCATTTCCTTTAACCCTGCGAAACAGGTTCTGCCCTAACCCGGGATAAACTTTCTCATCCTCCCACGAATAGTTTTTTCCCCATAAAGATTCAATACCATCTATCGGATTTAAATGCAATGTGTAAGTATCACCGGTACTATGCAACGTCACAACAGCCGGAAAAGTAAAATTCCCATTGGAGGGTAAATCGGCTAATTGTTCACTGTCCAGTTCCGACATTATTAAATATTCACCTGTTTCTTCCTGCCTAAAAACAACTGAACCTCCAACATTTCCCCCATGGTTAAAAATATTTGATTCACCATTAAAACTGAAAGTCTCACCGTTGAAAACACCTGTAATATACCGTCCACCTTCGGTTATTAAAACCCACCGCGTATCTTTTGCATTATTTTCAATTACCATCTCTATAAGCTGGGGATAGCCATAATCATATTCGAACGAAGCCGTTTCTATCCATTTTATGCCATCTTCAGAATTCAAAACATACATCATCTTTTCAGCCCGGACATAAGCTATCATGACCCATCTTTGATCTTCTTCGTACCAAAACACATAGGGCTCGCAGTTTTTCAATTTCTCCCAACCGGCTGTTGCCCCAACAAGGTTAAAAAAAGAATCCTCATCAACAGAGTACTTCATTACCCCCTTGTTCCAATGGTTTATCCAGGCCATTTGCTCATTCTTGTTGTGTACAACAGTCCCCCACCAAGGACACAAATCAACCGAATCACCTGCACTTTCGGGCTGCTGAAGCACAGGCTTTTGATGTGTCCAACTAATTAAATCGTCACTTACTGCATATCCTGTATGATAATAACCATCGGTGAGATTAAAAGGATTTTTTTGGTAAAATAAATGATGGCTGTCGTTAGCATAAACAACCGACAATGGAGACCCCATTTTATTTTGCGGAACCGAAAAATGATACTGGTTTCGATAAGGCTCATCGAAATTAGACTGACTAAAAGCATCAAAGTAAAAGAAAACAGTTAAAACAACGAACAAATAAGTTACCAGTATATTTTTCATAGCAAACAAAAATATTAGATGTATTTAATAAAACAGGGCTGTTTTTTATTATTGAAGAACCTTTAAAACCAATCATTGCTTTAACACCCCTACAAATATAACACAATGAATACAAGGATATGTATTTTGTAATTTTTTACTTACATTCGTTTATCGTTTTGAACCTACATTGAAGCTTTTTCGTTCAACTAAACACCAATCATAATGATAAACTCAAAATTGCTGACAATCGTTTTACTATTCATGTTTATTGCCATATCAGGCAATGCTTCTGATTCTGTAAAACGCATTTTATTTATCAATTCTTACTCTCCCGATTTCCCTACTTACATTCATGTTGGAAAAGCGATATCTGAAGCAAAAGAGAAAGCCGAATTCGATATTGAGTTTCTTTACGGTAAAGAAACAGACAACCAAACTCATTTTTATCTTTCAAAAGAATTTTTAACCAAGAAAATTCAAAATCGAACATCGTATGATGTAATTGTTACAGTTGATAACCTCGCGTTAGATTTTGCTTTAAATAAACGAGATTCCTTGTTTCCAAATACACCAATTATTTTTAGCGGTGTTGAAGACAAATATCTAATAGAACGAGCAAGAGAAACCATGGGTGTTTCTGGCATAACTGAGTTCTGCCCTTTTGAGGAAACTATAAAACTGGCCAAACTTCTAAATCCAAAATTGAACGAATTAATTGTTCTTACAGACAATACCATAACAGGAAAAGCTAACTTCGAGATATTTGATAAATATTATTCTACTAATCCTGATATTAATTATACCACAATTAATATTGGTGAAAGTACCATTCAAAAAATGCTTGCCGAAATTGAAGAATACTCGGGCAATAAAGCCATTCTTTTAATTTCAGCCTATCGAGACTCTACCAATAATTATTACCACTTTCACAGGACTTTAAACCAAATTATCACGCTTTCGAAAATACCTGTATACCACATATATGAACATGGCATCGGGGAGGGCATTGTTGGTGGAAAACCAATAAGCCACTATCAAATGGTGAAAAAAGCTTTAAGCAAAGCTTTACTTTTATCGCATGACGAATTGTTGGCCGATACATCAATAACAAATATGCCGGCCAGAGAATACATTGTAGATTATAAAGCTGCAAGCCTTTATGGCCTTAATATAAAAGCAATTCCCGGGAACGCGACAGTTCTCAACAAACCTTCTTCTACTTTCAATATTGAAAAACCGGTTTTTTACTTCATACTTATCTCCATAGGTTTACTCATACTTTTTATCCTTTTCTTATTTTATACTATGCAAAACAAAAAAAGGATGAATTACGAACTTATGGTAGCCAAAGAAAAAGCTGAAGAGGCAAACCACTTAAAAACAGCTTTCATTACAAATATGAGTCACGAAATTCGCACTCCTATGAACAGCATTGTAGGTTTTTCATCATTACTACGTTCAACCGACCTTAATTACGAAACACGGGGGCAATACTGTCAAATAATTGAAAACAATTCGAATCATCTCTTAACCTTAATCAGTGACATTATTGATATTTCAAAGATTGAATCGGGCGATTTCGCATTCAGGTTATCTAAAGTTCATGTTTTGCCGCTTTTAAAAAATTTAATAGTTGAATTTGAACAGAAAATTGAATCGCTCGGAAGAAACATCAATATAGAACTCAAGGCCAGCTTACCCGAAAATCTTTATATTGTATCAGATAAGGTACGTATTACCCAGCTGGTATCGAACCTCTTGAGCAATGCTGTAAAATATACCACCGAAGGTAATATTACCCTTGGTTGCTCAACTAAAAATGATGAATTGTTGGTTTTTGTAAGAGATACCGGAATTGGAATCTCAGGCAATTACATAGATAAAATTTTCGATCGATTCGTTCGTGAGGAAGATGCCAAGAAGGTATACGACGGCACAGGCCTCGGATTAGCAATTGCTAAAAGTATCGTCAAAAAATTTAACGGCAAAATATGGGTCGAGAGTGAAAAAGGAAAAGGAACAACATTTTACTTTACACACCAGCTTTCATAACTTTTTTACACAGATAAAACAATGATCTTCAACAGAATATTCAGCGGATCGTACGATTTTTTCATGTCTTTCCTTGAGAAAAAAGAACTCAAAGCCAGACGGGCACGCTTAATATCCGGACTTACTGGGAAAATACTTGAAGTTGGTGTAGGTACAGGTGTCAATTTTGAACACTACAACCATAACACAAACGTAACCGGAATTGAACCTTCACCCTACATGCTGGTTCATGCTGATAAAAAGAGAGATTTATTACTGTTCCCCGACAGAATAACTTTGCACAACACAGGATGTGGCACACCTGAAATGCAAAAACTTATTGAGCCTGAATCACTTGATGCAGTTGTTTGTACATTGGTACTCTGTACCATTCCCGAACCTCAACTGGCGATCAAAAATTTTATGAAGTGGCTGAAGCCAGGAGGCCAACTTATACTACTTGAGCATATAAGATCGCACAATAAGCGAAAAGCAAAATTTCAGGACAAAATAAACCCGTTGTGGGAAAAAATTGCTGATGGGTGTCAACTAAACAGGGCTACGGACAGAATGTTAACGTCATCGGGATTTGAATTACTGCGGGAAGACCATTTCAGGTTGGGCATTCCTTTTTATGAGGCAGAGTATATAAAACCAATAAATCGTTAGATTATAGACACAAGACACTGTGTACCCGGTGATATATCGTCTTGCAGCGTTTTTATCACTATCAGTCAACAGGTGTTTTACCATTTTCTTTCAAATATTCATTTGTAAAATTTACATGTGTATGTGTTATTCAATAAAACACCCGATCAATAATCGTTTTATTTCTTCCATAACACTTCCATATTCAGGGAAATCATCTACTGAAACCTGATGGGCTAAGCTATTTTTCCATGCTGCCATTAATTGTTTTTCGTTCTCTTCGTTAATCATCTGGTCAATGCCAGTGAATCCTATATTCTTAAATTTCATCTTTTGATGAAAAGCTTCAACAATTTCATACCAATTTAGTTCCGATACATTTTGTGACAGATACCAAATATCATATAAATCACGTGGTGCTGTATAGGAACGTTGAATTAATGCCCGCAATTTTTCGGATAGCACTTCCTGGATGGAATAACAAGGGATACCTGCTGCTGTTGACTCCGAAAGGTTGTCACTGTATGCATGATGTATCGGTCGTATTTCAGGCGAAAAAATCATTTGCTCGTATATAATGATTTCGATTTTGATAGAGGTAAGCCAACGCTGAGGTGGTGGCGGCGATTGGTTCCGGGGATGATCGGCACCCCAGAATTTTACAATGGCTGCAAATCCTGTTGGCTTGTCATTGAATTTGAGTAGTTCCAGTTTCTGAATGTGCAGTGGTATTTCTGTTCTTTCGTTTACCAATGAGACAATTTTATCCAACAGTTTTTTATCTAATATAAAACCTGAATTAATCGAGGTGAAATCCAAATCCTCGGAAAAACGGTAATCATTGAACCAACATTTTTTAAGACAGGTACCTCCTTTGAATATCAAATCGCGCCGACATTCAGTGATCGAAAAAATAGCATCAATAAAATGCCCAAGCACCCAATCCTTATCAATGGTAGCCTTGGCTACTTTTTTCTCTTCAGCCTTTTTTTCAATTTCTCTTTTTAAGATCATGATATCCTGCTAATATTGCTTATTGGCAATGTCGAGTAATTCATCTTTGCTTATATTCAACTTCAACCTCCATTCTGCAACATAAGTACCAACATCAGCCCCATATGGGTCAAACGAATTATACGCATCCTTTATTTGTTCCTTTGCAAAAGCGATGAATGATTTGAAACCCTTTTTTTCAAATAATTCAGCAAGAAAGCCTATTCTTTTGATCGCTGCAGTGTTGTTAATAGCCCGACAATAATCAATCATTTTTACGCCTGACAGTTTGGATGATGCAAAAGCCCGGATCAACTCAGCATATCCACCTGCATATTGGGGTAGATCAAAACAATCCACAATAGTTTTTTCGATATCGGTTATGTAGTAGGTATGATTACCAAAGCCTTCTTTTACAACACCTGTTCTCTTGGATGGTGTTATTTTCACAAATTGATAATTTACCCCAAACACCTCCTTAGAAGATTTCACTTTAAGGGTTTGAATAAATATAGAATTTGGAAATTGTTCGGTAAGTCCGTGCAAGTTCAGTGCAGACCAGTAGGCAACTGCGCCATCTTCAACCAATCGGGTTCCTATTACTTTTTCGTCCCTGAAATTAGCCCTGCAATATTTACCACGTTCAATTCTGGAGAGTATTTTTTTATGCACCAGATTTTCTGCCAGTTCATTAATGTCTTGAAACTGGTCAGTTTCAAACTGCTTTAATTCATTCAGGGTAAAGATGTCCATTTCATATTCGTTCAACATCAACATAAAATTGATTTGCTTTTTTGTCAAGTTTTCAGAAATGTAGGTGCTTCTAGCCATTATATTTCGTTTAATTATAAACCCCAATAAACAGGGCTTTTTCTTTATTGAAATATCATTTAAAAATACAACAAATATTGAATAACACAATACAAATTGTTTGTTTTTTAGCAAGTAACTTGATGTTTTAGTCGGGGCAATAAACTTATTGTTTATCAGCCCCTTTAAAAGAGAGGGCTATATTGTTGAGATTTACGTCCCAATCATGCTCGTTTACTAATCACCTCACCAGTTAACAGGCATTTTACCATTTTCTTTCAAATATGTATTTGCACTGCTAAAATGATGATTCCCAAAAAACCCTCGTGAAGCAGATAATGGAGATGGGTGTACTGATTCTAATACCAGATGCTTAGAATTGTCAATTATTTGCCCTTTTCGCTGCGCATAAGCCCCCCAAAGCAGAAAAACTATATTTTCTTTTTGCTCCGAAACAGCCTTTATCGCTGCATCGGTAAAACGCTCCCAACCTTTACCCTGATGCGAACCGGCCTGATGGGCACACACTGTTAATGTGGCATTGAGCAGCAACACCCCTTGTTTTGCCCACCTTGATAAGTCGCCGCTTTGTGGCACAGGATGCCCCAAATCACCATTTATTTCTTTAAAAATATTTCGCAACGACGGCGGAAACCTTACCCCATCAAGTACCGAAAAGCATAGACCATGAGCCTGCCCGGAACCATGATAAGGATCCTGCCCTATAATTACAACTTTTACATTTTCAAAAGGGCATAAATCAAAAGCATTGAATATTTCTTTTGCCGGAGGATAAATTTGTTTTGTTTGGTATTCATTTCTGACAAATTCTGTTAATTGCTCAAAATAAGGCTGTTCAAACTCACTTAAAAGTCCTTCTTTCCAACCTTTTTCAACTTTAACTTCCATAACAAACGGGTTTTGCCGTTAAAAATACAACCATTCATTTAAACTCAAAACAATAATCACAATTAAACACCAGACAATTGACCCCCAAGGGGTATTCTTTTAGACACAAAAAACAAAACAGAAGCAATCACGGTACATGCAAGCATTACTATTGCCATTGGTATTATAGTCCCGGTATGAAAAACAGCAACCAACGAACCAATTACCCCGCTAAACGCGAAACGAACCACACCAATTACAGCATTGGCCGAACCTGATATCTGTGGAAAGTGATTAATGATAATTGACACACCATTTGCAAAAATAAGTCCTAAACTTCCTACGTACAATACTATTGACACAAATACAGGCCATAGTCCGGGATTTGACCGGCTGGCCATAAAAACCAACATAACACCAGCCAAAAACTGCATACTGAGTCCAACTTGTAATATTTTTATAGGCTCAACATGTTTAACCAGCCGGTAGTTTAAAAAAGTAAGCAAAACATTTAAAATAACATTTGCACTAAAAAACAGTGGAAAATGATTTACATCAACTTCAAAATAATCGATATATAAAAAGGAGGCTCCGGTTAGAAAAGTAAACATCCCGGCTACTGCAAAACTTAAACTTAATATCATTAGTACAATTTTCCACGAGCTAAATACTTTCTTATACGAGCCAAAAAACTGGTTAAATGTTATTTTATTCGAGATTAAAGAGGCCTCCCTCGATTCAGGCATAAAAAATAAAAATGAAATAAAAGCTGTTATTGAAACCAGAAACATAAAAAAGAAGATAGATTCCCAGCCCAGGTTAACCAGTAGCAAAGTGCCAATAACAGGTGCAATTAAAGGAGCAATCATCATAATCATGCCAATTAATGATGACAACCTGGCAACATCGCGCCCCTCAAACCAATCACGAACAAACGCCATATTAACAACCGATGCAGCACCTCCACCAATCGCCTGAAGAAAACGGAGCATCCATAACACCTCTACATTAGGTGCAAAAATTGCCAGTAAACTTGAGGTTGCAAACAACAGCATACCGGATAATGCAATTTTTTTACGTCCAAACGACTCAGAGAGCGGCCCCCCAAACAATTGTCCAACAGCTACACCTATAAAATAGATGGTCAGTGTTATCTCAAAAAGGTTTATAGGTTGCCCAAAATCTTTAGCCATAGCAGGAAGCGCTGGCATATAAGTATCAGTTGCAAATGGCGAAAGTGATGTTAGTAGTGCCAGTAACAAGGTAACCTGACCAACGAAAAATTTGCTATCCTTCGAAATTAAAAATCTTTTTGTCATGAATATTTTCTTCTGAACCAATAAAAAAATGCAATAGTAGCGGATTAATTTAAAACAAAAAAACACAATTCGCAATATACGCAAACTGAGCTTTTTTTGCAGGGACACCAGAATTTGTGTGCCGCCCTGTAACTTTTGTATGCCAGCTTAGAAACTCGTATGTTTTATCCTATTTTCATAAAAAGAGACTGCCTACAATAGACAGTCTCTTTTTAAAAATAGTCAACTAAAAATTCTTTTAAAACCCAGCATTCTGAACGTTAATTTGATCGTTTTGATCCAGTTCATCCTGAGGAATTGGCCAAACAGGATCTAACCCCAGATTTCCTACCGGGTTATCATATTTTAAACTTGAATCGTCTGACAAATAATCAGAAAAGACACTTCGCTTAACTTTTGTACCGTCACCAAATGTTTCTTCCACTATCCCCCAACGAAGCAGATCGTAGATACGCAAACCCTCCATTGCTAATTCAACACGACGTTCATGTCGCACTAAATCAACTAAATCTCCATCATCTGCAGTTTTTTCAGGCATATCAACAGAAGATCTGGATCTAACTTTGTTTACCCATAGCAACGCTTCAGTATTTCCTTGCTCAGCCAATGCTTCAGCCAACAGCAAATACACCTCGGCAACACGCATCACAGGAATATCCAATCCATCCCAACGAACATTGCCCAGATCTTTTACAGATTTAGTCATTTTACGCACATTTAAGCCTACCGGTGACCAACGTGCACTATACTTAACCATATCACCAGGATTGATATTAACTTTTACTGTATCGAGTTTGCCATCTTTTACATTAATATATTCAACATCCTCAACTACTACTGAACCTTCATAAACTCCAAAGTCATCACCGTTAGAGTATATTGTATAACCTCGACGAGGATCTCCATCTTCAAATGCATCATAAAGGTCTTTTTGTGGCAGGCAATATCCCCAGCCGTCACCGTAAATATTAGATTTTAATACTCCGGGGATATCTCTGGATAAACGCTGAACGGTCATATTTTGGCCATAGTCTTCACTATTATCTACATAGCTCCAGAAAAATAAAAGTTCCTTATTGCCTTCTTCTGACCAAATCGACATATAATCATCCATTAAGCCATAACCACCAGCTTCGATAGAAGCAACAGCATCGCGGGCTGCTTGTTCTGCCTCCTCATTATTGCCAACAATCAGGTATGTTTTTGCAAGGAATCCTAACGCGGCAGCTTTACAAGGAGTACCTGGCACAAGGGCCTGATCGGGCAAATTATCAGCAGCAAGTTTAAAGTCTTCGATAATTTGTTCGTAAACCTTTGACCTTTCAGTGCGTGGTTTATTATATTCTGACACATCTTCCTCAATACCAACGAACAAAGGTATATCACCATAAAACGTAGTTAAAAACAAGTAATTATATGCCCTGAAGAAATATCCTTCACCCATATATGGCTTTTGCATTTCTTCTGTAAAACCAGGATCAGAAGATTTGGGTATGTTTCCCAATGCAAAATTTGCTGCATTTATACTACGATAACACATTCTCCAATATTCTTCAACGTTATCATGTGAAGGATAAACATCCCATTGTTCCAGCTGGATTGAAGTATTACGGTTAGGCCTCCAATAACTATCGTCAGTCATAGCATCCATAATTATTGTCATATCACGATTAAGCCTTAACGATCCGTTCAGCCATTCTGAATAACATGCATTTAATGCCATCCTGGCAGATGAAGCATCAACAAAAAAGTTATCAGGGTTTGGTGATGACTTAGAATAACGGTCTAAAAATTCATTTTCATCGCAACCTTGTATAAAAATCAAGGTTGACAATGAAATTACGACTAGTATTATATTTTTTATATTTTTCATAGTTGAATATTATTTAAATGATTAAAATGACGCTTTTATACCAAAAGTATAAGTCCGGGGTTGCGGGATACCTGTAAGTGCATCGGCCCTTGTATCAACCTCTGGACCATCATACTTCGTGAACGTGTAAGCATTCTGAATACTAAAATACAAACCTGTTTGACCGATACCAATTTTAGAAGTAATTTCAGATGGTATCGTGTAATTTATGTTCAGGTTATTGATTCTCAAATACGAGGCATCAGCAAGCCAGAACTCAGAAAACGCTCTGTTGTTACCTGAAGAATTTTTATCAAGCCTTGGCATTCCACCCATAGGATTTTTATCAGCATGATAACGGTCAAGTACACGAACATCTTCGTTACGCGCCCATGATGACATAAGCGTCATAAGTGTATAAGCACCATCACCTAAGTAATTGATATCAACACCATGTACGCCTTGCAATTGCAGTTGCAAACTCCATCCTTTGTATCCAACGGTAGCAATACCCCCATAAGTAAATTTAGGGTATCTATCACCAATCATAGTCCGGTCAGCTGCATCTACCTTACCATCAGCCTGCCCAGTCAATTCACCATTTTCATCATAACCATCAATATCAAGTAATTTAACATCACCAACAGCCTTATTTGTAAATGATCCTTCCTTATATATGTCCAGGTCGGCTTCATCGTAAATAATCCCATCCGCTTTATATCCGAAGAATGAATTGACCGGCATACCTTCAACAAGGCCTGATGTTCTTAAATCACGTCCTTCCAGATCAACAACTTCATTTTTCACATTATTGAAATTTAAACTGAAATCATAACTCCAGTCACCTCTTTTTTCACGAAATCCAGCCTCTAATTCAAACCCGGTATTCTTCACCTGACCGGCATTGATACGGGGTGCCCCTGAAAGACCTGTTGATATTGGTATTGGATCTGTAAATAACAGATCGTATGTATCTTCAATAAAAAAGTTAGCATTCACATATAAACGGCTGTTTAATGTTGCCAGGTCAAAGCCAAGGTTTTTTTTAACAGCAGATTCCCATTTCAAATCAGGGTTAACAGCCGATGCTAATGTATAACCGGCTACTCCGTTCTGGTCTAAAGATGCATCACGATTTGAAAGGCTAATGCTTGTCGCGTAATAAGGCAGGCTCAATACATTACCTAACGTACCTACACTTGCCCTAACTTTTAAGTCGTCGATAATTGTGAGATTATCCATGAAACTTTCTTCAGTTACCCTCCATGCCACCGATGCTGATGGAAAAACTCCATATCGATTATCCTCTGAAAGACGAGAGGTGCCATCACGACGGATTGTACCGGCAAATAAATACTTATTCTTGAAGTTATAATTGATACGTCCAAACAAGGAAGTAAACGCCCAATCGCTATAGCCATTCCCGTTTATCATACTTGACGGATCGCCGGCATCAAGATAACGAATTTCGTTATTAGGCGTACCTGTAACCGACCCCATAAGCGTTTCGCTACTACTCTCCTCAGAAGAATAACCAAGCATGGCCTTAATGTTATGATCACCGCCAATATTGGTTTCATAGTTGGCCAAAAAATCGGCAGTCCAGTGCATCGTGTGGCGATAATCCTTATTTACATAGTTTACTGTAGAACCTTCCCAACCATAGCCTGAAGGAACACCTGCTTTAAACTCAGACCTGAAACGTGTTGAATAATCGACACTTCCGCGTGCTGTTATATCTAACCCCTTTAATACTGTGGCTGTTGCATAGATATTACCTTGTAAGCCTTTTCCTTGATTTTCTTCCATGTTATTCTTAGCAGACCATATTGGATTAGCAAAAAAGTGCTCAAGCTCAGAAACCCTGATCACACCCCAGTCACCATCATCTTCGTGTGCACGTGACAAGGGCGATTTTAGTAAGGCTCTGTTGTACCAATCAGAATTACCAGTTTG
>JAQIDF010000114.1 GCA_027858145.1 Prolixibacteraceae bacterium
GAAGTTAATCTAAAAATTGAAAGTAAATTCAATAACGATTGGTTCGATTTGTATGCAGTCGTTCAAATAGGCGAGTATGAAATTCCGTTTATCCGCTTCAAAAAAAACATAATGCAGCGTCGGCGTGAATTTGTGTTGCCTAATGGCGATATTGCCATTTTGCCTGCAGATTGGTTCGATGATTATACTGCACTTGTAGCCCTTGCAAAGGGTAACGATAAGCGTTTGAAAATTGATAAACATCATTTTAAGGTGCTGCAGGATAGTGGGCTGAAGCTAATGCAGAATGAGATGATGCTTGCTTTTGATAAAATTAGCAGCAAGGAGTTTTCTATAAGCGAACCGCCGGCAACATTGCATGCTTCCTTGCGTGATTATCAGCTCGAAGGGTATTCGTGGATGCGTCAATTGTCGGAGTTGAAGTTGGGGGGATGTCTGGCTGATGATATGGGGCTTGGAAAAACCATACAAACACTTTCGCTGTTGCTAAACGAAAAAGAAAACTCGAAAAAGATAATACCCGCTTTTGATGAAAATGGCATGGGAAACCTGTTTGCCCAGGGTGAAAAGAAAGCTGCCGCATCGCTCATCGTATTGCCAACTTCGCTTGTGCATAACTGGCAAAATGAAATTCAAAAGTTTGCCCCATCGCTTAACGTATATTTGCATGTAGGTTCGCAACGCCGTCGTGATGGGCGCTTTCAGGGGCTTGTAGATTACTACGATGTTTTCCTTACAACATATGGCACCATTCGTAACGATTACGATCTGTTTGATGATGTCACGTTTAATTACATCATTTTAGATGAAAGCCAGAACATAAAAAATTCTGGCTCAAAAACTTATCAGGCGGTATGTGCACTTCATTCTGATAATAAACTTGTACTTACCGGTACGCCCATCGAAAACAGCTTGTCGGATTTATGGTCGCAGCTTAATTTTCTGAACAAAGGCTTGCTTGGTACTTATAAATTCTTTCGTGATGAATTTATTATACCGGTTGAAAAAAATGCGGATGAAGAAAAACAGAATCTTTTGTTTAAAATTATCGACCCATTTATTCTTCGTCGTACTAAAGAGCAAGTAGCAAAAGACCTGCCACCAAAAACTGAATTGGTACAGTATTGTGAAATGACTGAAAAGCAAGCAGAAATTTATGAAAAAGAAAAAAGCCGTATTCGCGGCAATATACTTCAGGATATAAAAAGTATGGGAGTGGCAAAATCGGCAATGTTGATTCTTCAGGGGTTGACCCGACTTAGACAATTGGCCAATCATCCAGGTTTGCTCGGACATGAAGATACTTCATCGGGGAAATTTGAAATGGTATTTGAGCATCTCGAAGATTTGTTTGCCGAAAATCACAAGGTACTGTTGTTTTCCTCATTTGTAAAACATCTCGAACTGTTTAAGTCTGAATTTGAGAAACGAAAATGGGGGTATAGTATTTTAACCGGACAGACCAAAAAACGGAAACTGGTGATAGATGAATTTCAGAATGATGACGAAAAACGCTTTTTTCTGATTTCATTAAAGGCCGGTGGTGTTGGCTTAAACCTTACAGCGGCCGATTATATTATGATTCTTGACCCGTGGTGGAACCCGGCTGCCGAAAATCAGGCCATAAGCCGTGCCCATCGTATCGGGCAGGATAAAAAAGTATTTGTGTACCGTTATATCACAGAATCATCGATCGAAGAAAAAATATTGAAATTACAGGAGCGCAAAGCAGCCCTGGCCGACCGGTTTATACGCTCGAAAAGTCCGTTTGATGGTGTTGACGCTAATGAGGTTATGGATTTGTTTGAATAACAGAATCTGTGAGATGCAGAGTTCCTGAGTTTCGGATTGGTCAATTGGTCATTGGTAATTAGTGGATTGGATATTGGTTATTGGTTTTCAATCAATCCCAGCGGGGTTGATTGTCTGTAGAACAAATGAGCCCCCCCAAACCTGTGCGACCCCGGCAGATAGGGGTCGAATGGCATTGGAAAAACATAAATAGCTATAGACCTGTGACCCCGCTGGGGTCATTTTAGATTTATATGTACCATGCCTACGGCATTCTTATCTGTACCTGCATCCTACAATATTTGACCATGCCTAAAGGCATTAATAAGTCATTGGTAATTTGTTGATTAGTAATCGGTATTAGCGCCAAGAGGGGGTAAGCTCCCGCACTTAGGCACTTAGGCACTCAGGCACTTCTGATTAATACTAATCATCGCTTTCAAAAAATATTTCTTGTCTATGCTCTATTTTCATGTATTTTTGTGAAAAATTAAAACCATGGACAAACTCACCTTAGTAAAAGTTGGCGGTAAAATTGTAGAAGAAGAACAATCACTGCGTCAATTATTAGCAGATTTTAAGTCGATTTCAGGAAATAAAGTGTTGGTGCACGGTGGTGGTCGCTCGGCTACAGCTATTGCAAAACAATTAAATATTGAAACCAAAATGGTTGACGGACGCCGCATAACTGATAAGCCCATGCTTGATGTGGTAACCATGGTTTATGCCGGATTGGTAAACAAAAATATTGTAGCTGGTTTGCAGTCGCTTGGCTGTAATGCCGTTGGTTTTTGTGGTGCTGATATGGATATTATCCGCTCGGTAAAGCGTCCGGTTAAGGAGATTGATTATGGATTTGTGGGTGATGTGGTAGATGTAAATACCGATGAACTTCGTTTGTTGATTGACCAGGGCGTAACTCCTGTAATGGCGCCCCTGACCCACGATGGTAAAGGAACCTTGCTGAACACTAATGCCGACACCATAGCTTCAGAACTGGCAATTGGCTTAAGTGAGCATTTTAATGTGAATTTGGTGTATTGTTTCGAAAAAGACGGCGTGCTTTCCAATCCCGATGATGATTCGTCTGTTATTCATGAACTCGACATGCAGCTATACCGTCAGTATAAAGAAGACGGCACCATTGCTGCGGGGATGATTCCAAAGCTCGATAATGCTTTCAGGGCATTGGGCAATGGTGTTAAAAGTGTTTTAATTACCAATGCCAATAATTTAACAAAATCGTCGGTAAAGCGCACCGTGGTGCGCTTTTAGCTTCTGTGAATTGGGTGTAGTGCTTTGAAGTTGTAGATGTTTATTGTCAGAAGCTTTTAGCTACTGCTAATCTAATCATAGAGTTTGATATTCAATATGTTGAGAATATCACTTGTGGTTGTTTGTGTTTTTATAATAGAAACGATATAAGGAAAGACAATTTGTTTTTGTATTTTTTTTACCGAAAGCAGTAGTAGTTTTACTAATAATATTAATTTTGTATCGATTTAAATTAAAACTATACATATTCAAATGTATTTTTACTTCTTGTATAATTAATAATTTGTACTCCTCAAGGAAATTTATTTCAATTATTAAACTATAACACTTTTTTATTATGAAGAAAATTACTATTCTATTTATTTTACTAAGTTTATTTTTTGTTTCTAATTCTTATGCTCAAAAAGTATCAACTGCTGGTTTCTTAGGTTGGTCAGTTCCACAAGGTGAAGCTTTTACCTACGACGAAGGTTCTGGTGGAAAAGGTGGTTTAGGATACACTGCTGATGTTTTGTATCACTTTGAGAAGTTTGACAATAAACTGGCAGCTGGTTTGGTTTATAATGGTGCTATTGTTGCTGGCGGAGGTACTTCTGATGAAGCACTAAATCTGGACATGTATGGGTTAGGTCTTTACGGTGTAAAAGGTTACTATCGTTTCTTTAACAGCTCAGTATCTCCTTATGTAGCGTTTTCAACTGGTTTGTCACGATTAGAAATCCCGGAAATTACATCAGGCGATGAGGTTGTGGCAGAAGGTAGCTCTACTTTTTCTTTTGGTATGGCTCCTGAAATTGGTATTGAGCTTGGTGGTTTTACAATTTCTGCAATGTACCTGGTTCCGATGAAATATGAAACCTGGAGCAACGAAAAAGAAACAGCTGGTTCTTTACAAATTTCACTTGGATGGCGTTTCGGTTTCGATTTATAGAAAAACATATGATATTAATAAAAGCCGTGTTGTGATAATGCGGCTTTTTTTTGCATTCAATTTTAGTAGAACCTGGGAAATATCTTTTTGAATTTTTCGGGAACATCATCTTTTATCTCAATTTCATTATTGCTTAGTTGATGTGTGAATTTTAGAAAAACTGCATGTAAATAAAGACCTTTTCCTTTTAATATTTTTTCTTCAGTACCATAAGTTTGGTCTCCTAAAACCGGATTTCCAATGCCGGCCATGTGTTTGCGTATTTGGTGTTTACGACCTGTTTCAATTTTGATATCAATTAGGTTGAGGTAGCCGAAGCGTTCTGATTCTACAGTGTTAAGGACTCTAAATATGGTTTTTGCACTTTTATCGCCAACCGGTGTGTCAATTATTCCGCTTTGCGGCATTTTACCAATGGTTATGGCAATATATTTCTTTTCAATTTTTCGTTCTTCAAATAAACGGTTAAGTGTCGATACGGCCTGAATTGTTTTTCCAACTAATAAAACACCACTTGTGGGATAATCGAGCCGGTGAATAGCTTGAGGTAAGGGTAATGCATCGTTACGTTTACTGAGCCTCAGATTGTAAGGCAGTGCGTGCTCGAGTGTACGTTTTTTGTTGCCGCTTACTGCAATTCCGGCTGGTTTTCTTACCACTGCCAGGTGATCATCTTCATAAAAAACATGAATAGGAATCTCAACGAGCATGTTTTCGTTGGTTTTGTTATTCTGAAAAAGCTCTATGGTTTCGCCACCTTTAATCCAGTCGCCGGTGTGCCCTGTTTCTCCATTAACTTTTACCAGGCCTTTTTTTATTGCTTTTTTTATGCCTTTGCGCGTGCTGATGATTGTGAAAATTCCCGGAAGATAGTCCGATAGTCGCTGAGTTTCGTCAAGCATAGAAACAGTGTGTTTTTCTACAAGTGTTGTTTGTTGTTGGTTGGTCATGGTATCACGAAAGTAGCTGATAATTGTTTCAAATGTATCAATTTTGAACAGTTATCAGCTACAAAACCGATACGTGTTTCGGTTTTGGCCTACTGTTAGGCTTGTTTGGTTAATATTACGGCTAGCTTTTTCAAGGCTGGTTTTTCCTCACTAATGGTGAATCCGGCATTGAGTGCTTTTGCTACAGAAATTTCAAACTCGGTCGGCTTAACATGCCCCGGAGGTTCGGCAAATAGTACTTTGCCTCCGGGTTTAAGCATTGCATACACTTCGTTGAAAAGTTTTTGTTGGTAAGGAACTTCGTGTACAACGGCAAAAAGCAATGCGAAGTCTATCTGGTTTTTCAATTTTTGTGGCTTGTAATTTTCTCCAACCAGCATGCTCGAAACAATATCTGAGTAGCCAGCTTTGCGAGACCTGCGTTCGAGGTTTTTCAGCATCTTAGGTTGAATGTCCACACAATAAACTTTGCCGTTTCCTCCAATCATGCGAGCCATGTGCAAACTGAAATATCCCATAGCACAGCCATAGTCGAGGACTTTCATGCCGGGTTTAATATGTGGTGACAGAATTTTATCGGGGTTATGCTGATATTTTCGTAGTGGGTTGATGAAAGTGTATCCTAACCACCAGGGGCATACGCGTTGTTGTGTTTCCATGTTCTTTGTGTTTTGGTTGGTGCAAAAAAAATATAGAAATGCCTCGACTTTGAAAGGTTTGTCGGCAAATTGTTGCTATTATTCCGGTAAGTAGTGTATCATGTCGGTAAGATTAATACATGAACCCGAAAAGCCATAAAGGGATTATACGTTAAAACGTTGAATCAAATCAACAAAAAACATAAAAAACGTCAAATGGAATCAACAAAAACTCAATATTGAAAATTTTTATTGAAATAAAACAGACGAAGAATTGCAAAATAGAATAAAAACGTATATTTGTACTTGAAACGTAACATATAGAGCGAAGTGTCTAAAAAGAATAAAAAATACAACGATGTCCTTGAAGCTGCACAAAAGCTTTTTTGGAAATTTGGTTTTAAAAAAGTGACCATCGAGGAGATTTGCCGGGAAGGAAATGTGAGTAAAATGACTTTTTATAAGCATTTCGATAATAAAACGGATGTAGCAAAAGTGGTGCTCGACAGGGTTATTTGTGGAGCATCCGAGCAATTTAAAAAATTGAAAAACGAAGCGCAATCGGCTTCGGAGCTGATGGAAGGTATGCTCAGGATGAAAAAGGAGGGTGTGCACGATATCAGTAAAGAATTCCTTGCCGATTTTTATACCGATAGCGAATTAGGACTGAAAGAATATATTGGCGAGTTGTCCCAAAAGATTAGGACTGAAATGATG
>JAQIDF010000172.1 GCA_027858145.1 Prolixibacteraceae bacterium
CCCATAACGTTCTATTTTAGCCAAAGTTTTCTGAAAAAATAAGCAAAAGCATAAGCTGAGCCAAAAATGGCAAACATGGTAATGATACCTCCAAACGACATCACCGCCATTCCACTCAGGGCCGATCCACTGGTACACCCGCGGGCAAGCTGCGAACCAAAACCGAACAATGCACCACCCGACAGGGCACCAATTACTCGTGCCCAATTGGTTGCACGTGGACCTTTCTCAAATTTCAGCCCGGCACGATTGGCCCATACACCTGAGAAGAATGCACCAATCACAACACCCAGCACTTCAAATACCAGCCAGTTATTCAGGGGGCCGCCTTCACGCCCGGCTGCCTGTTGGCTGTAATAAAGGCCATTTTCGGCATGTTGCGGAGCAACGCTTTCTACTGTAGCAATAACGCCACTTTTGATAGCACCACTGGCTCCAAGCCCACGACCGGTGATATAAATTGTCCCCAAAAGAACCAACCCCAGTAAAACTCCGGCCAGATAAGGATTCATATAGGGTTTTGCCTCTGATGTTTTCATGATTTATAATTTTGTTTCGTTTTCTTCTACTTTTTCGCTCTTTTGCTCTTCATTCTCATCTTCAACATCTTCGTACCCGGTAAGCATTGCTTTAATATTCGATGCAGGCGTATGCCCGGTAGTCGTCATATACACATGAACAACCAAAAAAATCATCAACAGGAAAGCGCCCAATGTATGCCAGAAGGCTATCCCTTCGAGCGGGATATCTTCAACCACCACCACATCGTTAGCATCAATGGTTTTATGAAACATGTATAAAATGCCCGAGATGATTGTAACCGGAATTAAAAACAGCTTAAAGCCCAGATAAACCAGTCGTTGCAGAGGGTTCATCTTGCTCAGCTCAGTCTTTTTGGTGGGGTGTGGTTCCCCTTTAAACATTCCGAAGGAGTAATACAATATCTGTTCTTTCAACTTCTTTGTAGTTGGCAAATACTGCTTCCACTCGCCGGTGGCAAAATGCCAGAAAATGGCAAAAATGACAAGCACGATTAGCATCCAGGAGGCTACACGATGAAAACGGGCAGCTTGCTCAAACCCAAAAATATCAAATGTGCCATGTACTTCAAAGCCGGTTATGTCCAGAAAAATAATTAACGCTGCCTGGCTCCAGTGCCAAAAGCGTTCAAACCGTTTATAAATATAGATTCGCTTCATAGTTAAGCTTTTTTATCGTAATCAATAATGTCCATGTTGTAACGCTTCTTACGTATCGAAACCACTGCCCTTATGGTTGCATGGAGCAGCACTCCCCCGAGCGAAGCAAAAAACAGAAAGATACCAAAGAAATCGAGCGGCTTGTTGTAATCGCGCCCCGGCAGGTAGAACCCGGCAAGGCTTGCCAAACGGCCTTCGTCGCTTCGGGTATGACATTCGGCACAACTTACAGCCTGATCTTTGGGAGCTACCTGATGGTTTACCGGCCAATACATTTCTGTCTCCACAAAACCGTATTCTCCACTGTATGGCAGACCAACACGTTTCATACCTGCCTCGGCAGCCATATCCCAGTTAAAATCCTTCCAGAATGCGCTGTCACCTTTCTCGGCAGCATATAGCTTTGGTTGGATAATATAATTATGTACTTTATCGTAAATCTGGTCGCCACGATGCACTTTTACAGGAATAATCTTCGAATCGGGGTCGCTGTGCGAACCATAAAGCCTGTTTATCTGAACCGGAATGGTGTCAATTTTATCACCCAGCATGTAATGGTTTGCAGTACCGTTAAACCATACATATTCAGGCTTTACATTTCTGGCCCACTTAAACGAACCTTTAATCGACAAGTAATCGTGATTTCCCATTTCATCCTCGTGGTGGAAAGGTTGCCCGTCCTGAAGCTGCCCTGCATCGCTCCACTTCCACTCCATTTTGGTCGCATTCTCTTTTGCGTAAATAGGTATGTGGCAAGTCTGGCACGATACCTTAGCATTGTGACGGTTCAAAATCGGGTCGAAGTGTGGTGTACTTGTATGGCATTCATCGCAAGACAAACGGTGCGTATTTTCAGAAGAAACTGAATACAAACGACCTTTAATTTTGTGATTTTCGGCTGTATGACAATCAGTACAGCTCATATCCATTCCATTGGCAGCCATGTGCACGTCAACATCGCGGGTTGTAGCCAGCATGGCCACATCCAAATCACCGTGTTTCACATTGTTGCCTCCGCCGCCAAAAAAGTGACAGCTCCCGCAGTTTTGCTTGTTGGGATCTCCTACATGTTGAGCTACTGTTGTAAGATTAACCGTCCTTGCCGGATACCCGGCCATCGCTGAACCTTTTTCATACTCATTACTGTTATCGTGGCAAACCATGCAATCGACATTCCGTGCATTCTCAAAATCGTA
>JAQIDF010000179.1 GCA_027858145.1 Prolixibacteraceae bacterium
CTTAGTGACGACCTTGCGAGCTTGCAATACCGTACCATGGGCAAACAGGCAGCACCGTTAATTGTGCGTACACGCGGTCATCAGTTGCAGGGGATATGGCATGCCGGTTCACCCATGCAGATGCTTCTTGGTTCATTACGGGGCATGTATTTGTGTGTTCCCCGTAATATGACACAAGCTGCCGGTTTATACAATACTTTATTGCAGGCAAACGACCCGGCATTGGTAATAGAGCCGTTGAAAGCTTATAATGTCAAAGAACAAATGCCGGCAAATCCGGGCGAATACCAAATTCCATTGGGTGTTCCCGAAATATTGGAAGAAGGTACTGATATTACCATTGTGAGTTATGGCTGGAATGTACATCATGCACAGAAAGCTGCTTGGTTGCTGGCTGAGCATGGTATTTCAGCCGAAGTGATTGATGTGCAAACCCTGATGCCTTTCGATGTGGGGCATGTCATTTTGCAATCGGTGAAGAAAACCAATAAGGTGCTGTTTACCGACGAAGATGTGCCCGGTGGGGGAACGGCTTACATGTTGCAAAAGGCCATGGATGAGCAAAAAATATTCAATTATTTAGATACCGCGCCACGTACTTTGCCGGCCATGGAACACCGTCCGGCATATGGTATCGACGGCGAATATTTTTCGAAACCTAACGTAGAACGGATTTTTGAAACAGTGTATGCGATGATGCATGAAACCGACACAAATCGATTTCCGAAGTATTAAACAAGAAATTTAAGAAAGTTATATTGTAGTTTGTAGTCTGAACCTCTTTTCACTAAAAAAACTACCTTTGCGGCAAAGCAGGCCGTTCTGTCGCTGTGGCCTTGTGCCACAGAGGAAAGTCCGGGCAACACAGGGCATCCCGCTCATGAAAGGTGAGATATCTGTGAGGGTATGGTAGCAGAGAAGAGAATGACTGCCCGCCTATGGTTGGTAAAGGTGAGAAGGTGGGGTAAGAGCCCACCAGTTCTGGTGGTGACACCAGGAGCTGTCTGACCCGGGAGTTGCAAGACCAAATATATCCTGAGAGCTTTGCATATGGCTGCCCGCTATATTTTTCCGGCTTGTCTGGAATGCTCAGGAGGGGTAGGTTGCTAAGATAAATGACAGAAAAATGGCCATAGTCATAGACTACGGTCGTTACAGGACCCGGCTTACAGACCTGCTTTTTATTTTTAATTTGTTATTTCAAAACTGGCTTCACCTTTAATAGCTTCCGATGAAGAACCAATATGAAGAATGTAGGTTCCTGTTTCAACAACCCATTTCATTTTATCTTCATTGTAGTATGCTAAATCGTTGGCATTGATGCTCATATTTACAATTTTTTCACTCCCGGCATCAATATCAACTTTTTTAAATGCTTTTAATTCTTTTATCGGACGTAGTACTTCTGAATTTACCTTTCCGATATAAGTCTGAACTACTTCTTTACCGCTGACTTCTCCTGTATTCCTTAGTTTTATCGAAATATTAATCTCATCGTCTTTCCGGAATGAAGACTGATTTAAAATGGGCTCGGAATATTCAAAATTAGTGTATGATAATCCGTGCCCAAAAGGATATGCCGGTTTAATATTTTGTTTCTCAAACCAGCGGTAGCCAACCAATATTCCTTCTTTGTATACCACACGGCCATCTAAACCGGGATACGACAATGAATCGTATGAGTGTGCGCCTACATCGCTTAATTGTGCAGGTATTGTGAAGGGTAGTTTTCCCGAAGGATTAATATCACCAAACAAAATATCGGCAATGGCATTCCCGGCTTCTGAACCGTTAAACCAACCGTATAAAATGGAAGGGGACACTTTGTTTGCTAGATGAAGGTTTACGGCACCGCCGGCAATGATAACCACAATTGTTTTCGGATTAGCTGCTGCAATAGCTTTTATAAGTTCATCCTGTCCAAAGGGTAAATCGAGTGATTTCCGGTCTTTTGTTTCAGTTTCAATTTCACGTGTATTTCCTCCAAAAATTATAGCTACGTCTGATTTTTTCGCAGCATCAACAGCTTCAGCAATTAATTCCGGGTCGGGCGTATTGATGGCAGGGGTACGCCAGTTGCCTTCTTTTTTGAACTTTTGAACATAACCTTGTGCGTAATTGATAGTTACTTTTCCATCAAGTTTATCGCGCAGTCCTTGCAATGGCGTAACTTCGTATTTTGGTTTTACGCCGGCTGTAAATCCACCTTTGGCTTGCGAACGGTCGGCATTTAAGCCGATGACCGCTATGCTGTTTAACTTATCGGCATTCAGCGGAAGCATTTCTCCATCGTTTTTCATTAGTACGACAGACTCACTTGCCACGTCGTAAGCTGTTTGTGTTGTTTTGGGCGAAACAAGTTCACCTT
>JAQIDF010000200.1 GCA_027858145.1 Prolixibacteraceae bacterium
CCGGTTGGTTTTCCATCTTCATCCCAAACCACACGGTTAAGCAGGCCCTGCCTTCCCTGACCGTTCCAGTCATTGTTACCATTGCCTTCGTAGCTGTGCGAGATGGTCCACCATGTACCATCATCAAGCTGAAAAGGCTGTGCGATGTGGTTTGGCGAACGAAAGGTTACTGCCCCATCGCTTACCGGCTCAAAAAAGTCGCCCATTTCTTCCCAGCTTTCAGGATCGTCGGTAAGCGTTTGCGAACGGAGCACATATTGGCCACCATAAACATTACCTGCAATGAAGTAGTAATACCAGCCATCGCGTTTGCACATTACCGGCCCCTCGGCCCAACTGTACTTATTGTCTTCGTTAACCCAGTCGAGATTTAAAACATCACCTGTTAAATGGCCATTTTCATTGATTTCCTGAATACGGTTAACATTTTGGCCGGGCTTAATAAGCATGTAAGGAGTTCCATCATCATCTACAAAAATAGAATTATCGTACCCCGCAGGACCTGTGGAAGATGTTGTTTGCATTTTTACCGGTTCTGTCCACGGACCGGCAGGATTATCTGCTTTACAAAAATACTGTCCGCCACCGGCTGTATTAGAAAAATAAATCCAATATGAACCATAAAAATAGGTAATTACGCCGGCCCAGGTACCTGCCTGGGGTTCATCACTGATTATCCCGTTCCAATCGATCGGAATAACCCGGCTTATTTCTTCCCAATGCACCAAATCGGTTGAATGCAAAATGGGCAAATACGGAGCAAAATGAAAATTAGAGCCACATGAGTAAAAATCGTCACCATCTTTGAAAAGCGTTAGGTCAGGGTGATCGCCGGGCATAACCGGGTTTATATATGTTTCAACCTGTTGAAATGCTTCAGCAGGAATCCCTTCTTCCCCACTCTCTTCTTCAGATGAACCGGGTTCAACAAAAGGAACTGAGAAGGTAATTACTTTTGAATCATCACCAGGAAAAGCACCATCAATATAATCAGTTAACGGAGTTACATATGAAATTCCGTTTTCTTCAGTAACATCAAAGTCAGAACCTACTTCTCCCGCTTCAGCTTCTTGAATTACTGGTAGGTTCTGGGCATTTAAAAAACTAATACTAAAAATTAACGCTGTAAAAAATAAATACTTCATTATCAGGTAGGTTTATCAGAGGTTAAAAAACAATTGTTTATTCAGGCTTGGCATCATTTGAAGATGTAGCATATAAACCAATAAGGCTTCCTGTAAAACCACCGGCTACATTAGTCGATAAAATATCTCCCGAGACAGTACCACCAAGATTCTTAAACTTATTACCATCTACCGAATAGTTAAACTGATAATCATCTTCTTCTGCATCAACCTGTAGATAAACAGGTTTATCTAAATCAATTTTGGTGCTTGCCAGTACTTCAGACTCACCATTTTCAGTTCGTTCCAAGAGCAAATAAAAATCGTTATCTTTTTTGGTTATACCAAAAACATAGTTAAAACTTTCGCTCTGGTAACAAACCAACCCGGCAAGATCATTCTCCGAACCAGGCTTGTACTTCATGGTTGTAGTTGCAGAAAAACTTTTGTGCATCTGTCGGTGAAAAAGGCTGGAAACAGGGGCCACTGCTTTGATGTTCGTTTCAAAAGGAGTGATTTTCAAACCTTTTTTCGAAGTGGAAATGAAATCTTCCGGGAAAGCTCTGACACCAATCCAACGGTAATCGAGTTCGTCGGAGGTAAAATTATCTGTGAATGTAAAATTTCCATTGGGGAAAAAACCGTCTTGCCCTCTTTTATTTTCGACGCCTTCGGGCATTTTAAGTTTTGGTTCGAATGGAATCAGTCCATTTTCGAAGACAGGCCATTTTCCGCTCCAGTCAACAGGAAGAATGAAAGTTTCGCGACCTGTATTTACGCGATTTTTTTCATTGGGACGAATGGCCAGAAAAACGCCATAGTATTTATCATCATTGGAGCCTTTTGCAAGGTCAGCATGACCAGCCCAATCCACTTTGTTTGGACGGTCCTGGGGCAAATGCCTTTGTGTAAGTATTGGATTTGAAGGAGCAGGCTTGTATGGGCCACGCGGATTATCACTGATAAAAACCACTTCACTGTGCATTCCACCTGTTCCGCCTTCGGCGCACATCAAATAATATTTATCATTCTTTTTGTATATATGAGGCATTTCAATCCAGATAGGCTTTTCGGAGAGATCCACACCACCATCCACAATGATTTTGTCGGATCCTTCAATTACCTGATCATTTTCAAGGTCGTAATTCCATATTTTGATTACACGATGTCCCCGGTAAAGCTCTTTTCCCGGATCCGGAGCGTCGTTGTGCACCACATAAGCTTTTCCGTCATCGTCGAAAAACAATGAAGGATCAATACCATTAAACTTTTGCTTGTACGGATCGCTCCAGCCTTTGAACGGATCTTTTGTTTTTACCACGATGTTGCCAAAATCACCAGCAAACTGAGTGGTAATCATATAGAAAGTCTCGTTGTGTGGGTTATATTTAATAGCAGGTGCATAAACTCCCGCACTAATTCCCGAGTCATGTACTTTCAATTGCGAAGGACGATCCAGTACATGGCCTATTTGTTTCCAGTTTACCAAATCATTGGAATGGAAAATGGGTACACCTGGTGCCATTGCAAAAGATGAGTGCACCATGAAATAGTCATCTCCCTGGCGAACAATGGCAGGATCGGGATAACACCCCTGAAGGATCGGATTATAAAACTCATCATCCTCTAGCGGAAAATCCTTATACACTTTATCGTTGCCTTCATAAACAAACTTAGTGAAAACAGGATAATTATCCGGATTTTGAGCTCGAGCCTGGTTTTCTGCACTAAACCCAATGGATGAAAACATCATCATAAAGGCTGACAACATAGTAAACTGTTTAATTGTAAAAAATTCAAAGCGCATATACTGATTTTTTATATTTATTTTAAAATTACTTTTTGAACCGGTATGGACTCAGCTCCGGCTGTTAATTTAATAAAATAAATGCCCCTGTTCAGGTTTTGAACAGCAATTTTTAATGATTCAGAATCTGAGTAATCAGAGTAAACTTTCACTCCAATGCTGTTGTACATCTCAACTGAAAAAGAAGAAGACGGGCATACCACATTAATTTCGTTATTAGCCGGGTTCGGGAATACTTTAGCTAAACTGTTTTCGAGCTTTTGAATACCAACATTTGATGCAGGTTCATTTACTTCATCAGGACCAAATGCTTTGGCTACACTGCCGTCGTTCCCCTTTAATGAACCAGGGAAATACGATACGGTAGCATAATCTTCCTCGCTAACGTCTTTGCTAAGTGTAAGTAGCACAATGCTTTCATCCACTGGATCTATTTCGGCTTTCTCAACACCTATTTCATCGTTTGAGAAAAATTTAAAATCGCTCCTACTTATTGATGCTTCATCAACCAACTTATCAAATTGGAGTTGTATTATATCGTTACCTTCTTCAAATTCGGCACGAACAAGTTCAGGCCCTTTTAAAACAGCATCATTCTCGTATAATGTAAAGATAGAATCAGCATTATCTTTCAAACAGGGTACGGTAAAGACTTTCACCGTATCATCAAACTCAACTTCAATTTCGTAATCGCCATAATAAGCGTTGAAAACAAGAATATCGTCACTCATCACCGAGTCAAAGTTGGTTACCCATTTCTTTTGGGTGTAATACAATAAGGTATCGGCAGCGAGTTTAGGTTTATGGTTGGCATCGAAAAAGCCGGTATTTTCACGCCATGCACCGTTATCGCTTAACCCCCAGCTCATCATTCCCACAATTGAAGGATGCGAAAATGCGATAGTGAGCACTTTGATAAAATCGGCGGCCTGTTCTGCCTGACTAAGGTTTCCACCATAATCAAACTCTGTAAATTTTATGGGCAATCCTGCCTCGGCCACAATATTTACATTGCGAACCAGCTCATCAACATTCGGACGGCAGCAATCCCAAAAGTGGGCTTGCATTCCAACTCCGGTTACAGGTCCGCCTTCTTCCTGAATACGAAGAATAAGATCGCGGTATTCTTCAGCCTGTCCCCAGTTGTATTCAACATTATAGTCGTTCACATACAATTCAGCTTCGGGATCGGCCGAGCGTGCCCATTTAAAGCAATTCCAAAGAATAGAATCACCAACATTATTTCGCAGGGAATCGGCATGTCCGGTAAGTGGCTCGTTAATCACATCATATTCTTTAAGAACGCCCTTGTAGCGGGTCATTTCGCGTGTAACACGCATTTTACATGTATCGGTTATGGCTTCGGGCGTTGGTAAATTACGCACCCACCCGGGTGTGGAATGATCATCGGCACCTCCCCATAGCAAGGTATGTGCACGCAAATCCCATCCAACTTTTTGAGTCCACCTGAGAGCATTTTCAAAGTTGGTATAATCAGGTTCGGTATGTTGGGGCTGAATGCCGCTCCATTTAAATGAATTGCCTGTAACGCCGCTATTAAAATATTTGTACATGGCAGCTTTCATCCACTGCTCCTCGGATGCAACGGTGTTTACATCCGGGTCGAAATAGCCTTCTTCATTTTCGTATTCATTTCCGTCGGAAGTTGTGAGAGCCTGTCCCCCACAGTTAATCCGGAGAACCCCGGAACCATTAGTGTTTTCTAAAACAATTCCCTTTATGGCTGCGTTATCACGCGAAGCTGTCAATTCTACATTGATATAATTACCTGTTGCCGTCAGAGTTAGACTTGTATCTTTTGCAATGTTTTTGCCTCCATTTTCGGCATACATATCGTAATTATCCAAAAACAAGCCGCCTTCTACTTCAACATCAAATAACCGCGAACTACGGGAATCGAAATATATTTCGGCAAATTTTAAGGTTAGTTTGTATTCATGTCCAATTTCAACGGGTAGAACATAAGCGAGATATTTACCATATCGTTCTGTTTTATATATTTCAGAATCGGATGAAGCCTGAACAGCACTACTGGTACTATATGCATTTCCCATGCTTACCGCACCTTCATAAAAGTCGAATGAAATCCCAAACGGAAATTCGTGTTTTTGCATCTGTACGGTTACATCACCAGAATATGGCTCGCCGTCCTCATCAATTATTTGTATTCCAAAATCACCTTTTCGTAAGGTATCGATTCGTTCCTGGGCATTGTTATACCAAGCAGAATACGACTGTGCCTGATTTATACCCGGTAAAAATATAAGAAATCCAATAATAAAAACTGTGTAATTAAAAACTTGTGGTTTGTTCCGTTTCATAGTTTAATTTTAGGTGTTAGAATTCACCGTAAAAATAAACACGGAGAAGCTAATGGATTTCTTATTTCAGATATTCATGTTTCAATTTCAGATACTTTCCACACATAATTAACAACACTACAGTTGCATTAATCCACTTACTTA
>JAQIDF010000097.1 GCA_027858145.1 Prolixibacteraceae bacterium
CAAACCATTTTTCAATAGCATTAAAAGGCGTTTTTACATTAAGTTCTTTTCTTAAACTTCCGTGTCTTCGATAAAGTATGTAATACATCAAAAACTTTAATAGGTCTTTTTGCATTTCATCCTTATTATTATATTCGGTTAGCTTAACCGTGTTATTTTTAATAGTTCCGTTTGCTCTTTCAACCATACCGTTTGTTTTCGGAGTTGCAGGTTTGGTAAGTCTATGTTCAATATTATTTTCATCACATACAACATCTAATTTAGATGGCTTTTGACAATAATGTCCCGTTTTAGATTTTATCAATTTGTTAGTAAATTCAAGACCGTTATCGGTAAGAACATGTGTAATTCCAAACGGAAAAAAGTCTAAACATTTGACCATAAAATATTCAGCATTTTCAGATGTCTTAGCATCATATACTTCATAATACAAGGTTCTTGTAGCCCTGTCTATTGCTACAAATAGATAATATTTTACACCGTCAAATTTCGGCAAATAAGTTACATCTATATGCAAATATCCAGGTTCGTATTCCTTAAACTTTTTGGCTTTATCTTTCTCTTTTTCCGGTACTTTATTTATTCCTTCGTGAACAAAAGTCCTGTAAACAACACTTCTTGAAATACTGGGATTAGTCAGCAGAACCATATCCAGCACTTCATCTAAAGGCAGCCATGTAGATTGTCTTATTGATGAAATAAGTGTTTTCTCAAAGTCATTTAATGCATAATGGATCGTATGCGGTCTTGAGCTTTTGTCTTCAAATATTTCTCTGTTTTTCCATTTACTAACCGTTGGTTCAGAAATTTCAAATTTGTTTGCGAGCATCAAATTTGTCAAATTGCTTTTATTTATGTCCAAACGTGTATGTATATTTGTCGTCGCGTTTGAGTGGTATTCTTGCTTCATATTTTGTTTTTTAGAGAATTACAAAATTAAGCAAGTTATCATTTATAGTGATACTTCCCCCTTCCTTTGCTTCGTTCCGCTACGCTCCACTTCGCAAAGGAAGGGGGAAGTTTTTCCATTAACAACGTGGTGAAACTTTCTACATATAAGTACTATTTAAACAGGTTAAGAGCAAAAAATACGTCAAACAGCTAATAAATTTTATTTTTGTGGTGATAAAAATCATATTTTATTGTTTTTCGGATGAAAAATGAACGTATTTATCAAAACCGAATAAAAATTTTCAATTCAAAATAATTTAACAACTTAACTATGGCTAAACGTAACGACATCCACAAGGTACTAATTATTGGTTCAGGCCCCATAATAATAGGTCAGGCTTGTGAATTTGATTATTCCGGAACCCAGGCTTGTAAAGCGCTGAAAGCATTGGGGTATAAAATTGTGCTGGTTAATTCTAATCCGGCTACCATCATGACTGATCCATCAACAGCCGATGTGACTTATATTGAACCCTTGAACGAATTTGCATTGACCAAAATTATTGAAAAAGAGCGTCCCGATGCATTGTTGCCCAACCTGGGCGGACAAACAGCATTGAACCTGTCATTAACGCTGGCCAATAAAGGAATTTTGGATAAATACAATGTGGAGGTCATCGGGGTTAACCTGAAAGCCATAGAAAAAGGGGAGGACCGTACCGAGTTCAAGAATTCCATGCTTTCTCTGGGCATCGATATGCCTGAAAGCAAGGCAGTGGAGACGGTGGAAGATGCGGAAGCGTTTGCTGCCGAACTGGGTTATCCGGTGGTGATTCGGCCTGCCTATACTATGGGGGGAACCGGTGGCGGACTGGTCTATAACCTGGAAGAATTGCGAACGATTGCTGCGCGTGGTATCGCGGCCAGTATGGTGAGTCAGATTCTGGTGGAAGAATCGGTCCTGGGTTGGGAAGAGCTGGAACTGGAAGTGGTGCGTGACTCCAAAAACCAGATGATTACCGTTTGCTTCATCGAAAACGTGGATGCTATAGGTGTACATACGGGTGATTCGTTTTGTACGGCACCTATGCTCACCATCCCGGAAGAATTACAGCAACGTCTTCAGGGATATGCTTACCGCATTGTGTCAGATATTGGCGTGATTGGCGGAACCAATGTGCAGTTTGCACACGACCCGGTGACCGACAGGGTGGTGGTCATCGAAATAAATCCGCGTACTTCGCGCTCATCGGCCCTGGCAAGTAAGGCCACCGGATTTCCTATTGCCTATGTTTCTGCTCTGCTGGCAGGTGGCCTCACGCTCGATGAAATTCCATACTGGCGAGATGGTTCGCTCGAAAAATATACCCCGGGAGGCGATTATGTGGTGGTGAAGTTTGCAAAGTGGGCTTTCGAGAAGTTCGACGGGCTTACCGATAAACTAGGCACACAGATGCAGGCCGTGGGTGAGGTGATGAGTATCGGTAAAACCTACAAAGAGGCTTTTCATAAGGCCATCCGTTCGTTGGAGATAGACCGTTACGGACTGGGATTTGCAAAGGATTTTAATGACAAATCGCTCGACGAACTGATGGTGATGCTCAATGTTGCCACCAGCGAGCGTCAGTTTATTATGTATGAGGCTCTGCGCAAAGGTGCCGGTGTGGATGAACTGTTTGAAAAGACTTACATCAACCGGTGGTTCATCACACAGATGAAAGAACTGGTTGAATTGGAAGAGAAAATATTATCGTTCAAAGGAAAGGAGCTGCCAGATGAGATCTTTATCCAGACTAAAAAGGATGGCTTTGCAGATAAATATCTGGCGCAGTTGCTCGGCATTACTGAAAAGGAAATCCGCGACAGGCGTAAAAAACTTGGGCTGAACGAGGCCTGGGAGCCGGTTCCGGTTAGCGGTGTGGCAGAAGATGCTGCTTATTACTACTCCACCTACAATGCTCCCAATAAAGTAAAGACCAGCGATAAGAAAAAAATCATGGTGCTGGGGGGAGGTCCCAACCGCATTGGTCAGGGGATTGAGTTTGATTATTGTTGTGTGCATGCCGCTTTTGCCCTCAAAGATGCCGGTTATGAGTCCATTATGGTCAATTGTAACCCGGAGACAGTTTCTACCGATTACGATACGTCAGATAAACTTTATTTTGAGCCGCTGACTGCCGAAGATGTATTGAGTATCTATGAGCAGGAACAGCCCGAAGGTGTGATTGTGCAGTTTGGCGGTCAGACCCCGCTGAACCTGGCCAAAGAATTGGAAGAAGCAGGTGTTAAGATCCTGGGTACGTCGCCGCATACAATCGATTTGGCCGAAGACCGTGACCAATTCCGTCAGATTATGCAGAAACTGGAAATTCCGCAACCGGAGTCGGGTATGGCCAGTTCGTTGGATGAAGCACTCAAAATTGCCGACCGAATCGGTTACCCGTTAATGATTCGTCCTTCGTATGTATTAGGTGGTCGCGCTATGCGCATTATCCTCGATGAAGAAATGCTGGAGCAATACGTTAAGACAGCTACCATTGTGTCTCCTGATCGTCCATTGTTGATTGATAAGTTTCTGGAAGATGCCATCGAGGCCGAAGCAGATGCCATTTCTGACGGTAAAGAAGCATTTGTTCCAGCAGTGATGCAACACATTGAATATGCCGGTATTCATTCGGGCGATTCGGCTTGTGTTATTCCTCCGGTAGTGATTCCTCAAAAGCACATCGACACCATGAAAGAATATACCCGTTGCATCGCGTTGGAGATGGATGTAAAGGGACTGATGAATATCCAGTACGCCATTTATGATGATACGGTTTATATTATTGAAGCCAATCCGCGCGCATCACGTACCGTACCTCTGGTGTCTAAAGTTTGCGGGGTTTCAATGATACCCATTGCCACTGATTTATTGTTGGGGAAAAACCTGAAATCATTTGCACTCAAAGAGAAAGTGTTTAAGCATTACGGAGTAAAAGAGGCTGTTTTTCCTTTTAATATGTTTTCAGAAGTGGATCCGCTGCTGGGGCCAGAGATGCGTTCTACCGGTGAGGTGCTTGGGCTGGCCGATAACTATGGAATGGCCTTCTTCAAATCTCAGGAAGCCACCAAATCGGGACTTCCTATTGACGGTAATGTGCTGATTACCGTGGGTAACCGGGACAAAGACAAAGTTGTTGAGGTTGCCCGGGGTTTTCGGGATATGAACTTTGGTATCCTTGCCACAAAAGGAACCTCTGCATTCCTGAAAGAGCATGGCATTGATTCGAAAAAAATCAAAAAAGTCCATGAAGGACGCCCCAATATTGTAGATGCCATCAAAAACGGGGAGATACAATTGGTTGTGAACACCCCGGAAGGCAAGGAGAGTGAATACGATGATTCATACATCCGCAAAAATGCCATAAAGTATAATATTCCCTATATTACAACTACTTCTGCTGCTTTGGCTGCTACCGAAGGAATTCGTGAGCGGTTGAAAGGTGAATACAAAGTGAAGTCATTGCAGGATTATCATGCAGAAATAGAGTAGCATCTATAAGAATTAAAACCAGAAGGGAACACCATTAATGTGGTGTTCCCTTTTTTAATTTTGCAAGAGGTGTTATCGTAATCCGTATTTTAAAAAAAAATAATGCATTTGTGGTTATAGGCATGTGACCTTTCTGTGATTGAAAGCTAAAATGGTAAATATTGCTAAAATAAATCACACTTTTACTTGCTATTTGAATTTAAAAGTGCTTATTTTGCGTTCTGTTTGAAAAAAGTGTTCGGAGTAAATCAATAAGACATGTCAAAAGTTTGTCAAATAACCGGAAAGAAAGTTGTAGTGGGAAATAATGTTTCTCACTCAAAACGAAGAACAAAGCGTAGGTTTTATCCTAATTTGTTCAAGAAGAAATTTTACCATCCCGAAGAAGACCGTTGGGTTACATTAAATGTATCTGCAGCCGGTATTCGAACCATTAATAAAATTGGTTTAACAAAAGCACTTAAAAGTGCACGGGAAAAGGGTTTAGTTGCTAACATTTAAAAGAAGTACAAGCAATGGCTAAGAAATCAAAAGGGAACAGGATTCAAGTTATTTTGGAGTGCACAGAGCACAAAAATAGCGGTTTACCCGGTACATCACGTTATATTACAACTAAAAACCGTAAGAATACAACTGAGCGGTTAGAGTTGAAAAAATATAACCCGGTATTGAAAAAAGTTACAGTGCATAAAGAAATAAAATAAGTAAGATATGGCTAAAAAAGCAGTTGCATCATTACAAAAAGGAGCTGGTAGAGGTCACGCTAAAGTGATTAAAATGGTTAAATCCGAAAAGACCGGTGCTTATACTTTCGAAGAAAGTATTGTAACAAATGAAGAAGTTCAGGATCACTTTAAAAAGTAATTCCTGCAGATGATATTTTACAAAAAAAGCTTTTGCCATTTATGGTGAAGGCTTTTTTTGTATGTTAAGGGCGTGAAATATAATAAATTGCTTGAATGTATTTTATATATTGCTGTATATGTGTGGTTTGTGTGTGATTTTCATCTGAATTAATTAATTTCACACCCTAAATATTTATTTGTGATATATTGCATGGCTAATTTTTTAATTTCATTGAGTATATTGCAGCAAAATTAAAATCATGGGTATTTTCGGAAGTTTTACATCGAAGAAAAAAGAGCGGCTCGATGAGGGATTGAGCAAAACCAAAGAAAACTTCTTTGGTAAATTAACACGTGCCGTTGCCGGTAAAACAAAGGTTGATGATGATGTGCTGGATAACCTGGAGGAAGTCTTAATTACCTCCGATGTAGGGGTTAATACAACCATCAAAATAATTGGACGTATCGAAGAGCGGGTATCACGTGACAAATACATGGGCATTAATGAGCTCAATGAAATTCTGAAGGAAGAAATTGCTTCGATGCTCGAAGAAAATAATACCGAAGATGTTTCCGGTTTTGATTTACCACAAACTGATGGCCCTTATGTAATTATGGTGGTTGGTGTTAATGGTGTTGGTAAAACCACCACCATCGGAAAATTAGCCTATCGCTTTAAAGAAGCCGGCAAAAATGTTGTTATCGGTGCTGCCGATACATTCAGAGCCGCTGCTATCGAGCAACTCGAAATATGGGCTCAGCGGGTTGATGTACCAATTGTCAAGCAAAAAATGGGCTCCGATCCCGCATCTGTTGCTTACGATACCGTTGCTTCGGCAAAGTCGCAGGGTGCCGATGTGGTAATTATTGACACTGCAGGACGTTTGCATAACAAAGTGAATTTGATGAACGAGCTATCTAAAATCAAACGGGTTATGCAAAAAGTTGTGCCCGATGCCCCTCACGAAGTGCTTCTTATCCTCGATGGATCTACCGGACAGAATGCCTTTGAGCAGGCAAAACAGTTTACAGCAGCTACCGAGGTTACGTCTTTGGCACTCACTAAGCTCGACGGAACAGCCAAAGGTGGCGTGGTTTTGGGTATATCCGATCAATTTAAAATTCCGGTTAAGTATATTGGTATTGGTGAAAAAATGGAAGATCTGCAAATCTTCCGACGCAAAGAGTTTGTAGAGACTTTCTTTAATAAATAAAAATTTGAAATCTAAAACGATAAATATAATAACACTGGGGTGTTCCAAAAACCTGGTCGATTCAGAACGCCTGATGCGACAACTTGAAGCTGCAGGATACATTGTTATATTCGATAGTAACGAACCTTCTGATGTTGTTGTAATTAATACCTGTGGTTTTATCCTCGATGCCAAAGAAGAATCCATAGGGATGATTATGGATTATGTGGCTGAAAAAAGCGAAGGGGCAATTGAAAAACTTTACGTTATGGGTTGCTTGTCGGCACGATATCGTGATGATTTGAGTTCAGAAATACCTGAAGTTGACCGCTTTTTCGGAAAATTTGATTTCGATGATATAATCCAGGAGCTAGGTGTTCAAAAACGAAAGGATTTACTTTTCGACCGAAAGTTAACAACTCCTTCTCACTTTGCCTACCTTAAAATTGCTGAAGGCTGCGACCGCACCTGTGCCTTTTGTGCCATACCACAGTTTACCGGGAAACATAAATCAGTGACAATTGATGACCTTGTGACAGAGGCTCGTATCCTTGCTCAAAAAGGAGTGAAGGAGCTGTTACTCATATCGCAGGAGCTCACATATTACGGCATTGATATCTATAAGTCACGTAAATTAACGGAACTGATTCGTGAGTTATCAAAAATTGACGGCATAGAGTGGATACGGTTGCATTATGCATATCCGGCAGGGTTTCCGCTTGATTTACTTGATGAAATTGCACAAAATCCTAAAGTTTGTAACTATCTCGATATTCCTCTCCAGCATATTTCAACTTCAGTGCTGAAAAGTATGCGTAGAAATATTACAGAAGAAGAAACCCGTACGTTGGTTCGCGAAATACGTGAACGTGTTCCCGGAATCGCTTTGCGTACAACATTTATGGTGGGGCATCCGGGTGAGACAGAAGAAAAATATCAAAAGTTGATTGATTTCATTAAAGAAGAAAAATTTGATCGTCTGGGGGTTTTTCCTTATTCGCATGAAGATGATACCCCGGGATATAAAAATGAAGATATTATTCCTCGGGAAGTTAAGGAAGAGCGGGCAGAAGAACTGATGAATATTCAACAGGCAATATCAGAGGAGATCGCTGCTAAAAAAGTTGGTTCAATTCAAAAAGTGCTTATCGATCGTCTCGAAGGAAATTATTTCGTAGGTCGTACACAGTTCGATTCGCCTGAAGTTGATGGAGAAGTACTTATAGAAGATGCAAATCTTGAAATTGGTGCTTTTTACGATGTGACCATTACCAGTTCCGATATGTTTGATTTATACGGAATTGTGCAGTAATTAAACCATTCCTGTTTCTGCGTTGTTTAAGGTTCGTTCTTCGATGAAAATTAATCTTTCCTGATATGAACTTCTCGTTGGCTGGAAAATATTTTTATGGTTTGTACAGGAATTCACTTTGTGACCTGTACATTAACACTTTCTCACAAAAGCCGGTAAGTCAGTATCACAATCGTAAAACTACATTGATATATTTCGACTCATTGTTTGAACATGGTTTTGGAGTGTTTGCCACGAAGGATCATCGTTTGTGCGGAGCATTATTAGCTGTACCTTTATCTTTAGATAAAAACCTGCCTGAAAAAATTGCAAAGAATTACGATGTTAATAAATCATTCTATATAGCTGAGATGATGGTCGATGAGTTATACAGGGGACAGGGTATTGGTCGTAATCTTATCATAAAATATTTCAATGAGTTAAACACAAATTGCGTTACGCATGTTTTTATTAGAGTGTGGGGTAAGAATGCAACAGCTATTAAATTATATGATAAAATGGGATTTAAACCCGTAACCTCTGTTGTTCAGGCGGCATTAAGGGCCGATAAGAGTGGAATGCGTGATTTTAGAAAAACATATATGGTTAAAGAAAGCCAATACTACCTCAGTGCTTTTATCGTTTCTATGATAAATCAACTATATTTGTAACTTCATTTAATTGAATAAAATGGGTTTTAATAGATTCATATTAAAGGTGTTAGGGGTGGTTTTTTTTGTTGCTTTTGTTAGTATAGTGACAGTAAGTGCACAAAATCCCTATCAAAATGAGCTTTCTGTTCACGCTGACGACTCCATATCGACCGTTAAAAATGACAGTTTGTTCATGGCTTCCGGAACTTTAGATGGCGAGTGGTCGCATTTAACAATTAATTCAGATAAGCGGATTAACAAACTTCTGGAAATATCAGAAGAAGAAAACAAACGCCGCGGAGGCATTTCGGGTTACAGGGTGCAGATATTTCAGGGAGAAAAAGATGAGGCATACAGTTATAAATCTGAATTTCTGAAGGGATATCCAGATTATAAAGTGTATGTTCTTTTTAAAACACCCGATTTCAGGGTTCGCGTAGGAGATTTTAGGTCGCGTAGTGAAACTATCAAATTAAAATATCTAATAGAAAAAGATTTTCCGAATTCGTTTATCGTTGAAGATTTTATAAATTTTCCTGAGTTAAAAACGAATTGAGGTAAAATCAAAGATTGAGGGGTTGAGTTGTTATGAGTGAATTGATAAAACACGAGTGTGGTGTGGCAATGATACGTTTGCTAAAACCACTTGAATACTACAAAGAAAAGTACGGAACCTGGATGTATGGGTTGAACAAGCTCTATCTTCTGATGGAAAAGCAACATAACCGGGGGCAGGATGGCGCCGGTGTCGCTTCTCTAAAAATAGATAATACACCGGGGCAGGAATATCTTGACCGTTACCGTTCGGTAAAGCCGAACCCGATTAAAGATACATTCGACCATATTTTTAAACATTACAAAAAGGCTGAAAAAAAGCATCCTGATGAGTTTGCTAACCCACATTGGGCAAAGGAAAACCTTGCGTTCGCGGCTGAGGCATATTTGGGGCATCTTCGCTATGGTACATTTGGCCGTAATTCGGTAGAGTTTGTACACCCGATAATGCGTCAAAACAACTGGCGGTCACGAAATCTGGTGTTGGCAGGTAACTTCAATATGACCAATACCGATGAGCTGTTTGAGCGTCTGGTAGAGCTGGGGCAACACCCTAGTGCATATACCGATACCGTAACCGTGCTTGAAAAAGTAGGGCATTTTCTCGACCAGGAAAATGAACTGCGTTTCAGGCAATATAAAAACGAAGGATATTCAAACAGCGAAATATCACCGCTGATTGAACAAAACCTTGATGTTCAGCAGATACTTGAAAATGCCTCGCGCGATTGGGATGGTGGCTATGCTATAGCGGGTATGGTTGGCCACGGCGACTTATTTGCTACGCGTGATCCATGGGGAATACGACCAGCATACTACTATCATGATGATGAGATTGTTGTGGTTGCGTCTGAACGTCCGGTTATTCAAACAGTGATGAACGTGAAGCATGATACTGTGGAAGAAATTGAGCCGGGGCAGGTAATTATTGTGAAAAAGAATGGTGAGATTCGTAAAGAAATTGTTCGTGTGCCTCATCAACGAAAATCATGTTCGTTTGAGCGTATTTATTTTTCGAGGGGTAGCGACAGGGATATATATAAAGAACGCAAACAACTTGGCCGCTTATTATCGCCTTCCATACTCGAAAAAGTCAATTACAACTTCAATGATACTGTTTTCTCTTACATTCCGAATACAGCCGAGACGGCTTTTTATGGAATGATGGAAGGGGTGAGGGAGCATTTGCTCGATTGGAAAAAAGATCAAATCAAAGCCCTGAACGGAAATCTAACTGAAGAAAAAATTGCCGATATTATTGCTGTAGAACCACGCATGGAAAAAATAGCAATCAAAGATGTGAAACTCCGAACTTTTATTTCTGACGATAGTGGACGAAATGATTTAGTAGCACATGTTTATGATGTAACCTATGGCGTGGTTAAAAATAATGTGGATACCCTGGTGATAATTGATGATTCAATAGTTCGAGGCACAACGCTTAAGCAAAGTATCTTGAGAATACTGGACCGCCTGAAGCCCAAAAAAATAATAATTGTGTCTTCAGCTCCGCAAATCAGGTATCCCGATTGTTACGGAATTGATATGGCAGAACTGGATAAATTTGCCGCTTTTAATGCCGCTATCGAACTAATCAAAGAAAAAGGCAAAGAGAAAATAATTGAAGAAGTATATGAAAAATGTAAGGCGCAGCGTAATTTACCAAAAGAAGAAATTGTAAACTACGTTAAAGAGATATACAAACCTTTCACTGCCGAAGAAATTTCTTCAAAAATGGCTCAGATTCTTAAGCCAGATGATTGTAACGCTGATGTTGATATTGTTTATCAAACCATCGAAAATCTCCATTCAGCATCACCAGACCATACCGGAGACTGGTATTTTACAGGAAATTACCCTACACCAGGCGGAAATAAGGTTGTAAACACTTCATTTTTAAATTATTACGAAGGGAAAGATGGTAGGGCGTATTAATTAATGATTTACAATCAGCGAATTATCGTTCTTATTTAAAAGGTACGTTTCGATATGCCTGTCTTTTTTGGCTTCATAGATGTCGGCAATGGTTAATATGATACCGGTTTCTTCTACATTTCCAAAGTGATCGTTTACAGCAGTGCCAAAAGTTTTCATTGTTGGTGAAAGATTCATGTATGCATTAACAAGCGGCGGGATATTTTCGCCATAATCACGTACAATTTTTGACAGGGTCTTGTAGTCTTTCTTAAAATTGTCGCCTTTGTATGAATCTTTAATCTCTGAGAAATCAATTTCCAGTCGATAGTCAGATTTTGGAAAAACCAATTCTTCATTGTCGAAAAAATGTTTTCTCAAGAAATATAAAATGTGGTTGCGGGCCGTTACATTAAAATGTGTGTACATGGTCACTTTCCCGAAGAAATATTTTATTTCAGGGTGGTCAACCGTGAGTGCACCTAATCCATCCCAAAGATTATCGAGGGCAAACAAGGCTTTTGCTCCGGCCTTGCTCGACTGGTATTCAGGCTGAACAAATGAGCGGCCAAGCTCCATGGTGTGTGGTAGATACTCTTCATTAAATTTGTCGGTAAAATGAAACATGCGTGCCGTGGCCAGATTAGGCTCACCATCTTCATTGTAGCCAAGTTCGTTGCATAAGATATAACGGTATCCACCCAGAATTTCTTTAGAATCAGGATCCCATACAATTAATTGTTTATATGGAGTTTGTGAAGTGTCGTATATATCAATGTCAATATCCTTTCCGGTGCCACCACCTGCCTGTCTGAATGTAATCTCTCTTAGCCGACCAATTTCTTTCATTGTGTTGGGCGAATCGTGTGCTGTGATGATGTATATTTTGTTTCCGCCTTTATTGGTGTCGCGCATGAACTTGTTGTCAGTTAGCTCAGCTTCAATAAGTTCTGTTGGTATTTTTGATATAATTTCTTTCATGATCAATTTTCTTCAAAGAGTGCAAATATATAGCTAAATCATCTGTATTGATACGTTTATTCTATTTTTTTGCCAATTCGTATGTTTGTTCTTTTATGTACTGTGCCCATTCTTTTGGGCGTTTTGTTTTATCGAAATTAGTAAAAGGTAAAGGCTTTCCAAAACGTATGGTAAAGGTTTTATTTTTATGTTTAAACATTTCGTCAACTAAAAACAGCATTTCAATATTGAATTTTATTTTTAAGAATTTACGTATGTTAGCCAGGTTGTAAAAACGATTGGTGTTACGACCACCAAAATGAATGGGCACTATGTCTAATTTATATTGAACAGCCTTTTGTACAAAGTGTTTTTGCCATTCCAGATCTTTTATAATGCCATTTGTTTTACGTGAACATAATCCGGCCGGGAATATCAAAACCTGGTCGTCCGATTCATATAATTCATCAACATGTTTTATAGAATCCCGGGCCTGGCCGCCAACCTTATTTACCGGTACAAACCAATCATTAAGCGGGGTGACAGCCATTAAAAAGTCGTTTATTAAAACACGGGTGTTTCCGAATTTTTCGTTCAGTATTTTTAAAAGTAAAACACCATCAAGTCCACCAAGGGGGTGGTTCGAAACAAACATGTACCGACCATCGGAAGGCAGATTTGCTTCGCCTTCAATATTGAATTTGATATTGAGCAGTTTTATGGCCTCTTCTACAAAATCGAGCCCTTTGAGGTGCCCGTGTTGTTGAAGAAAATCATTCAGCTCATCAATATGGAGAAGTTTTTCGAGCCAGCGATATACAAATTTGGGAAGCCTGTCGGCGAGCTTTTCGTTTTTGCTCCGTACAAGTTCCTTAACATCAATTGGCTCTATTATACTCCCCAGTGTTTCCCCGGCCATTTTTCAAAATTTAGCTTCGAAATGTAGTAATTTTTTTAAAAACATGATAATTGTTGCTGTAAAATACACCCTTATAAACAAATTGTTGATAAGTTTTTTGGTTTTAATGGTGGAATAGAGTGGAATAAAGTGGAATAAAATTGTAATAAAGTGGAATAAGTTATATTTTTGAATAAAATTTATAACAAGCATATGCCGGATTTCTCTAATCAATATCATGCAACTGTAGACGACAAGGGGCGCGTAGTGCTTCCTGCTGCCTATAAGCGTGAGATGGGAGAGGCTTTCAACAGGGTTTTTTCAATTGAAATAGACCCTTATGAGAAATGCCTGAACCTCTATCCGCTAAGTTCATGGGAGAAGCGACTGGCGTTTATTCGTTCACGTTTGAATGCGAATGATCCGCGGCATAGCAGGCTTCTGGATAAATTTTACCAAAGTTTTGTGAAGACAAATATAGCTGAAAACGGGCGGGTAAACATACCAAATTCGTTTCTCGATAAAATGGGAATCGACCGCGAAGTGGTTTTTACAGGACAGGGCGACCGGATTAGGCTTTGGGAGGCTAAAGCATACGAAGCTGCCATGTTACCAGACGAAGAATATCCTGCATTATTCGAAGAGTTACTCGGTGGTGGCATGAACCCCAACGAAACATGAATAAAGCCTTTGGATTGATTTTTCAATACAAATGCACTAATGACCAATGACTAATTGACTAATGACTGTTGACTTATGACTACAAACTACCACATACCGGTTTTATTAAACGAATGCATCGATGGTCTTGCCATTGAACCAGACGGGGTATATGTTGATGTAACCTATGGAGGCGGCGGTCATTCGGCAAAAATACTTGAAAAGCTTACTACGGGTAGGCTTATTGCTTTCGACCAGGATGTGGATACATTGGCAAATGTCCCTGATGACGAAAGACTGATATTTGTTCAGCATAATTTCAAATACCTGAAAAACTTTCTTGCGTATTATGGGATTGACCAGGTAGATGGTATTTTGGCCGACCTGGGGGTTTCGTCACACGATTTTGATGAAGCAGGGCGAGGGTTTTCGTTCCGGTTTGATGGTGCATTGGATATGCGTATGAACCAATCAGGAGGGTTGACAGCTGCAACGGTTGTTAATGAATACGACGAAGCTGATTTGATACGGATTTTCAGGCAGTATGGCGAGCTGAAAAGTGCGCGAAGGGCTGCGGCTGAAATTGTTAAAGCCCGTGAAGAGAGTCTGGTTGAAACGACGACCGGTTTAAAAGAGGTGCTTGAAAAACTGGTGCCTCAAAAGGCATCATCAAAGTTTTTGGCAAAGGTGTTTCAGGCACTCCGTATCGAGGTGAATGGCGAACTTGATGTTCTCCGCAATCTTTTAATCGATTCGCATGAAGTATTAAAGCCCGGAGGGCGTTTTGTTGTGATGAGTTATCATTCGCTTGAAGACCGCCTGGTGAAAAATTTCTTTCAGCGTGGCGGATTTGATAAGAATGTAGAAAAAGACTTCTATGGTAATCCGAAAACTAAGTTTAACATCGTTGATAAGCTAATTGTGCCCGGCGATGAAGAAGTAGAAATGAACTCGAGGGCACGAAGTGCAAAACTGAGAATTGCAGAAAAAATATAATGACAAAAAAAGGTAAACATAAAAAAGTAGGATTCCGGGAAGTGATTCTCGGAAGCGTGTTTCTTAATAAAGAAGTTATGCGCTGGTTGCCTTTTGTTGGTATGCTTGTGCTGATGGGGCTTGTAATGATATCGAACCGGTTTAAGGGTGAGAAAATATTACGTGAGCTTGTTGTGGTGCAGGAAGAAGTAAAAGAATTACGTTCAGAGTCATCCACTATTGAGGCTGAGCTTATGAACATGAGTCGTTATTCTGAGATTTTAAAAAGTGTAAATCGAAAAGGTTTGGGGCTAAAACAGCCAACCGAGCCACCGGTGAAAATAAAAATAGAGGAATAGTATATGGATTTACGTCGTATCATATTAGCACGTTACTCGTTGGTGCTGGCCTTTGTGCTGGTGTTCTCGGTTATGGTGGTAGGTCGTATTGTTTATATACAAATGTCAACCGGCGATAAGTGGGAGGGTAAATTGCAGACCCTTGAAAATAAAACCGAGGTGATTTATGGCGACCGGGGAAATATTTGCAGTGTCAATGGCCGGGTGTTGGCTACTTCGGTGCCGTTTTACGAAATACGTTTCGATCTTGCAGCCCCCGGGGTTGGCGAAGTGTTTAATGAACAGGTTGGTGCTTTGGCCGGTGAGTTGTCGAAAATTTTTGCTGACCGCACTGCCTGGCAGTTTAAATCTCAGCTGAAAAAGGCTTATCAGAAAAAAGAGCGTTACCATCTGGTTCATCCCCGAAAGGTTAATTACGATGAATTGAAACGAATTGAAGAGTTCCCGATTTTTAAGCGGGGGCCGTACAAGGGTGGGTTTATTGCCGAGCAGGAATACATCCGGTTTACCCCTCATGGAAACCTGGCTTATCGTACCATTGGACTGATGAATAAAGGGGCCTATGGCGGAATGCTTGGGAGTATCGGTATTTCAGGTATCGAAGCCCAGTTTGAAGGGTACTTGCGGGGTGAAGAAGGGATAGCTGTCAGGCAAAATCTTTCAGGTCGTTGGGTGAATATCAGTACTGTTGAGCCGGAAAACGGGAATGACATTATAACGACAATCGATATTTATTTACAGGATGTAGTTGAAAATTCGCTTCGTAAGCAATTGGTGAAAAGTGACGCGGAATATGGTACGGCAATATTGATGGAGGTTGAAACCGGTAAAATCAGGGCTATTTCTAATCTTACCCGCCAAAACGGTAATTATGCCGAAACCTATAATTGGGCTATCGGCCACCAGGGATGCACTGAACCGGGCTCTACGTTTAAGCTTGTTTCATTAATGGTGGCGATGGATGAAGCAGGCGTTGATACTTCTGATGTGTATGATATTGGTGATGGTAAGTGGAAAATATACGACCGTACTATATATGATAGTGATTACGGATATGGTGAACATGGCGATATGACCGTGAAAGAGATTTTTGAGCATTCGTCTAACGTTGGACTGGCAAAAATAATTGAAGATCAATATGGGGATCGTCCGCGCGAATTTGTAGACCGGCTGTATAGCCTGGGGCTAAACCGTCCCTTGGGTTTGGGTTTCAGGGGTGAAGCTAATCCATCAGTTAAGTATCCTACCGATAAAAACTGGTGGGGAACTTCACTTGCATACATTGCTCATGGTTATGAGGTTAAGTTATCTCCATTGCATGTGCTTTCGTTTTATAATGCAGTGGCCAATAACGGCAGAATGATGAAGCCGATGTTCGTTGAGTCGGTGCAGGCCAACGGGAAAACAGTAAGTACGTTTAAGCCCGAAGTTGTTCGCAATTCAATATGTTCGGACGAAACCACCCGAAAGCTGCAGAGCATGCTCGAGGGGGTTGTTCTTAGGGGAACAGCCAGTCGGTTGCAGTCCGAATTGTATTCGTTTGCCGGTAAAACCGGTACAGCCAAAGTGCTGGATTCAGAATTGGGTTATGCGCACCGAAAATACAGGGCTTCATTTGCAGGGTATTTTCCGGCTGATAACCCAAAGTACTCATGCATTGTTGTGATTGCTGAGCCCCAAAAAGGCTCATTCTACGGCGGTTCGGTTGCAGGGCCGGTATTTCGCGAGATTGCTGACTGTGTTTATACTACCGATTTATCGCTTGATATTGCACAAAACAATGATAACGAAGATATAGAATTACCAAATGTTTTAAATGGTGATGCTAATCAAACTGTGAATGTTTTTAAAGAATTGAATATTCCGTATTCCGGAAATATAAAACAGGCCGACTGGGTTAAAGTGAACGAAAATAACCATAAAGCCGGTCTTGAACCTCATAGTGTTGAGAAAAACAAAATGCCCGATGTTTTAGGGATGGGGGCTGCCGATGCCATCTATCTTATCGAGCGGTCGGGTATGAAGTCAAAACTTAAAGGTGTGGGGAAGGTGCGGAAGCAATTTCCGTTGCCGGGAGCAAACTGCCGCGATGGACAGTTGGTATATCTTGACCTTGGATAAAAGTGAACACAAATTGCAACAGTTGAACAAGAACCTATGATTAAATTAAATGAATTAACGAATGAGCTGACGGTAACAGAGGTAGTTGGAAATGAAGAGGTGGAAATTACAGGCCTTGAATTTGATTCACGCGAAGTGGGCAAGGGGTCGTTGTTTGTTGCCGTGAAAGGAACCAATACCGATGGGCATCAATATATCAACAAGGCTGTTGATGCGGGCGCCGTGGCTGTTTTGTGTGAAATTATTCCTGACGGGAAGGCCGAAGGCATAACGTATATAAAAACCAAAGACACTGCAATAGCATTGGGCCGGATAGCTTCAGCTTTTTATGGTTATCCGTCACAAAAAATGAAACTTGTGGGTGTAACGGGTACCAACGGGAAAACAACCATTGCATCGCTTCTGCATCAAATGACCCTGAATATGGGGCACAAAGCCGGGCTTATTTCTACCATAACTTACAAAGTGGGCGAAAACGAATATCCATCGTCGCATACCACTCCCGACCCATTAACCCTTAACCGGTTAATGAAGGAGATGGCTGATAGCGGCTGTGCGTATTGCTTTATGGAAGTGAGCTCTCACGCTATCCACCAAAAACGGATCGCGGGGCTTGATTTCGACGGCGCTGTTTTTACAAATATATCACACGATCATCTTGATTATCATAAAACATTTGACGCTTACATAAAAGCCAAAAAGTATTTTTTCGATGAGTTGAAACCTCAAGCGTTTGCCTTGTCCAATATTGATGATAAAAACGGTTTGGTAATGCTTCAGAATACAAAAGCATGCAAGGAAACGTATTCTTTACGGAGTATGGCAACCTATAAAAATAAAATACTTGAATCGTACTTCGATGGTACCCTTATGGCTATCGATGGTAAAGAGGTATGGACACATTTCGTTGGAAAATTTAATGCCTATAACTTACTTGCTGTGTACGGTGCAGCTTTATTGCTAGGGTTTGAACAAACCGAAGTATTGGTTGAAATAAGCAAACTGAAACCGGTAGCCGGGCGTTTTGAGGTGGTTCGCTCAACTGATGAAAAATTTGCAATAGTTGACTATGCACATACGCCCGATGCGCTTGATAATGTACTTTCAACAATTGCCGGTGTCAGAACCCGTAACGAAAATCTTATTTGTATAGTTGGAGCCGGTGGTGACCGTGATAAAACAAAACGGCCCAAAATGGCGGCTCTGGCATGTAAATATGGCGATAAGATTATACTTACATCAGATAATCCGCGAAGCGAAAAGCCCGAAGATATTATTGAAGATATGAAAGCCGGGGTAGATGCTTTGAGCAATAAAAATACACTTGTAATTGTTGACCGCCGTGAGGCAATTAAAACAGCTGTAATGTTGGCCCTGCCGGGGGATATTATTTTAATAGCCGGCAAAGGGCACGAGACATACCAGGAGGTCAATGGTGTAAGGCATCATTTCGACGATAAAGAAGAAGTGCAAAAAGCAATGGGAATCATTTAATAAGCAAAAGCCATGTTGTATCATTTATATGAATTAATAGAACATTTGGATATACCGGGACTGGGAATTATGCAGTATATTTCTTTCCGGGCTGCCGCGTCAATCATTACTTCGCTTATCATTACACTGGTTTTCGGTAAAAAAATTATTCGTTTGCTTCAGCGCATGCAAATTGGTGAAGAAGTACGCGATTTAGGACTCGAAGGCCAATTGCAGAAAAAGGGTACTCCAACAATGGGGGGGCTCATAATTCTTGCTTCAATTCTTATTCCCACATTGCTGTTTGCGCGTCTCGATAATATTTACATCTGGCTAATGATAATTACTACCGTATGGCTCGGAGTTATTGGTTTTATAGATGATTATATAAAAGTGTTTAAAAAAGATAAAGAGGGGCTTGCCGGCAAATTTAAAATTCTGGGGCAGGTATCACTGGCGTTAATTGTAGGTGCTACACTCTTCTTTAACGACGATGTTGTTGTACGTGAAAAGGTAAAAGATGCCGATGGTAAATATATAACCGAAGTCGTGGTTGACAACCTAACCGGACAGCGAGAGGTGCATTATAAAACCGAAGATGTAAAGTCGACACGCACAACAATCCCGTTTGTGAAAAACCAGGAATTTGATTATCGTTTTTTCGTAAGTTTTCTGCCTGACAGTTGGGAGGATGTTGCGGTCTGGATTTTTTATATACTGATAATTACATTTATTATCACTGCCGTGTCTAATGCTACCAATCTTACCGATGGTCTCGATGGCCTGGCGGCCGGTACTACCTCGATAAGCGGCCTTACTCTTGGTATTTTGGCTTATGTGAGCGGTCACGTTATTCTTTCCGATTATCTGAATATTATGTATATCCCAAATATTGGTGAACTTACCGTGTTTGTGGCGGCATTTATTGGAGCAACAGTTGGTTTTCTTTGGTTTAATGCGTTTCCGGCACAAGTATTTATGGGCGATACCGGAAGTCTTGCGCTGGGCGGTATTCTTGCGGTATTTGCCATCATTATCCGTAAAGAAATAATGTTGCCAATTTTCTGCGGTGTACTGGTGGCCGAAAACCTGTCGGTGGTGTTGCAGGTGAGTTATTTCAAACACACTAAGCGAAAGTATGGTGTTGGGAAAAGAATTTTTTTGATGTCGCCATTGCATCATCATTATCAGAAAAAAGGATTCCACGAATCAAAAATAGTAACCCGGTTTTGGATTATCGCCATTTTATTGGCTGTAATTAGTATTGTAACATTAAAAGTACGATAAAAAGAATGAGCGAACGATTGGTCATATTAGGTGCAGGTGAAAGCGGTGTTGGTGCTGCCATACTCGGTAAAGCAAAAGGCTTCGATGTCTTTGTGTCTGATATGGGAACCCTGAAAGACAGATACCGCGATGAGCTTAATGGTGCAGATATTTCCTTTGAAGAAGGCCGTCACTCAAAAGAGCTTATACTGAATGCATCGCTTGTGGTTAAAAGCCCGGGCATTCCCGATAACGTGTTCCTCGTTCGTGAATTGAAAAATAAAAGCATACCGGTAATATCGGAAATAGAATTTGCCGGGCAATATACATCGGCAAAGTTAATTTGCGTAACAGGTAGTAATGGTAAAACAACCACGGCTACCATGATTTATGAGATGCTGAAACTTGGTGGGCTTAATGTTGGGCTTGGCGGCAATATCGGAGAAAGTTTTGCACGTCAGGTGGCCACTAAGAACTATTCGCATTACGTTCTTGAGCTAAGTAGCTTTCAACTCGACGGGATGTTCGAATTTAAAGCGGATGTGGCTGTTTTGATGAATATTACACCTGACCATCTCGATCGTTACAATGATAATATGCAGGAATACATCAATTCGAAGTTCAGGATTATTCAAAATCAAACTGCCGATGATGTGTTTATATTTTTTGCCGATGACGAACTGATAGCACAAGAATTGAAAATGCGTGAAGCAACACAAATGCTGGCGCCATTTTCTTTCAACCCGGTTTTAACACAAAATGGAGCCTGGGTGGATAACGATAAAATGAAAGTAAAGTACAATAAAAATAAATTTGAAATGACGATTTACGATTTAGCCCTTCAAGGCAAGCATAACCTTTCCAATTCTATGGCAGCAGCTATTGTTGGAAAAGTAGCGGATATCCGGAATGAGTTCATACGCGAATGCCTCACAGGGTTTGCTGGTGTAGAACATCGTCTTGAGAAATACATTTCGGTGCATGGCATCGAATTTATCAACGATTCAAAAGCTACTAATATTAACTCTGCGTGGTATGCACTTGAGTCGATGGACAAACCTACAGTATGGATTGTAGGGGGTGTTGATAAAGGAAACGATTACAGCGAACTGACCGATCTGGTTAAGGATAAAGTAAGGGCAATAATCTGCCTGGGCAAGGACAATACGAAAATTGTAAATGCATTTTCAGGTGTGGTGCCTGATATTGTTGAAACGAATAGTATGGAACATGCTGTAAAATCAGCCTATTTTCTGGCCGAAAAAGGTGATGTTGTTTTGTTGTCGCCGGCATGTGCAAGTTTCGATTTGTTCAGCAATTATGAAGAACGTGGTAAAATGTTTAAAGAAGAAGTTAGGAATTTATAACATATGAATAAGATATTTGGCATATTAAAAGGCGACCGTGTTATCTGGTTTGTGCTGGTGCTACTGTCAATGTTTTCGTTGCTTGTAGTTTACAGTTCAACGGGTTCGTTGGCATACCGGCAAATGGAGGGAAATACCTTTTTCTACTTGTTTAAGCAGTTTGGTATGACACTGATCGGGTTTTTTGTTATCGCGCTTGTTGTTAATGTAATCCCGGTAAAGTTTATGTCGATATTTTCACCACTGATGCTTATTGTGTCGCTCGTGTTTATTTTTATAGCACTTGTGTTGAATGTAGGAACGGAGGCAACAGGGCGTACATTTAGCCTGGGACCCATATCGTTCCAGCCTGCCGAACTTGCCAAAATATCGCTGGTGTTGTTTGTTTCGCGAATGCTGGCTAACAATCAGGATCAGGAAAAAAAACCATCGCGCCGGACTTTTTACTGGGTGTTAGGGGTAAGTGGTGTTACTTGCCTGGCAATTTCAATGGCGAACTTTTCAACGGCAGCTATTTTATTTGTTACCATTATGATTGTGATGTTTGTAGGCCGGGTGCCCATGAAGTATCTTCTCGCTACAATTGGCGCAGGTATAGCAGTAGTGGCGCTGTTTTATGTATTGGCATCGCATGTCGACCTTGGCCGTATCGATACTGTAAGGGGACGAATAGACCGTTTTTTTTATGGCGACCCGAATTCTGAAATAGGAATGACTCAGGCCGATTATGCCGAGATGGCTATATATAATGGGGGGCGCTTTGGAACAGGCCCGGGTGGCAGCGAGGTTCGAAACCACATGGCAGCGGCATACAACGATTTTATTTTTGCCATCCTGATTGAAGAATATGGTTGGTTCAGCTTTTTAGTTGTGTTGGGTTATGTGATAATTGCAGCACGTTCGGGGGTAATTATCAATCAGAGCAAGCGAACCTTTCCGGCGTTTATGGTTGCCGGCCTGTCTTCGATGTTGCTATTGCAGGCTATGACCAACATGGGGGTTGCAGTAGGGTTGCTTCCTGTAACCGGACAAACACTACCGTGGGTCAGCATGGGAGGAACATCAACGATTTTTACCGCTGTGGCTTTTGGGTGCATCCTAAGAGCAAGCTATCAGAATAAAATTGAAAAAACAAACAATAAACCACTTGTTGACCCGGCCGATGAAGTGCCTGAAGAGGATCAGGCTTTTGCCGAAGTAGGGGCTATTGATTAAAAGGAGTTGGTATGGAGCAGAAATTAAAAATAATAATAAGCGGCGGAGGTACCGGGGGGCATATTTTCCCGGCATTGTCGATTGCAAGTGCCATAAAAGAACTGGCACCCGATACCGAATTCTTGTTTGTGGGCGCCGAAGGTCGTATGGAGATGGAACGTGTGCCGGCAGCCGGGTACGATATTGTAGGACTTCCTGTAATGGGGTTTCCGCGTAAACCCGGGAGCAAGATGCTTACTTTTTTTCTCAAGTTACGGCAAAGCTTGAAAAAAGCACATGCAGTTCTGCGCGATTTTCAGCCCGATGTAGTAGTAGGTGTAGGTGGTTATGCCAGCGGACCCGTTTTGCGGGCAGCGGCTAAAACAAAAATACCGACACTCATTCAGGAGCAGAATTCTTACGCGGGAATTACGAATCGCTTGCTGGCGAAAAAAGCCAGAAAAATATGTGTGGCTTACGATAATATGGATAAATATTTCCCGGCAGCCAAAATTGTTTTTACGGGTAACCCGGTCCGCAAAGAATTGCTCGAAGGGTTATCAAAGGTTGATGAGGCCCGCACTTTTTATAAGCTTGACCCGCATAAAAAAGTCTTGCTGGTAGTTGGTGGCAGTCTGGGGGCACGTACCATCAACCAAAGCATGATGCACGGTTTGGAACAATTGAAAAATAGTAATATCGAAGTAATATGGCAAACAGGTAAGTTTTATTACGATTCGATTACAAAAGAGCTCGAAGGGAAAGAACTGCCCAACATTCATGTGCACCAGTTTTTATCGCGTATGGATCTCGCTTATTCTGTGGCCGATATGGTTATTTCGAGAGCAGGGGCCGGTACAATTTCCGAATTGTGCTTAATGAAAAAGCCTTCTTTTCTGGTGCCTTCACCCAATGTGGCCGAAGATCATCAAACCAAAAATGCACTGGCTTTAGCCGATAGAAATGCGGCAATAATGGTAACCGATAGTCAGGCTGTGGGGAAATTAGTACCCGAAGCTGTTGAGGCAATCCAAAAAGATGATTTACTGATAGAATTATCACAAAATATTGAAAAAATGGCAAAGCCCGATGCGGCTGCCGATATTGCAAGAATGGTTATTGAATTAGCAAAACAAAAATGATTGATTTTAACAACATATCGAACCTGTATTTTTTGGGCATTGGTGGCATAGGCATGAGCGCTTTGGCCCGATTTGCCAAAGCTCAGGGCAAAAATGTGGCCGGGTATGATTTAACCCCGAGCCAGCTGACCAAAAAGCTTGAAGAAGAAGGTATTGCAATTCATTACTCCGATGATATCAATCAATTACCCAATACATATCAATCAGTCAATTCGCTGGTAGTCCGTACTCCGGCTGTCCCCGAATCACTTAACGAGTTTAAGTGGCTCTCCGACAGGGGTTACCATATTGTAAAACGGAGTGAATTACTGGGATTTCTGACTACCGGCCACTATTGTGTGGCGGTAGCCGGAACTCACGGTAAAACATCGGTATCGACTATGATTGCTCATTTGTTGCATGAATCGGGTGTTGATGTAGGAGCTTTCCTTGGTGGAATTTCTCGTAATTTCGATTCCAACCTGGTATTGCCCCGGTCGCGAAACAGCATTATTGTAACTGAGGCCGATGAGTATGACCGTTCATTTTTACAACTTAATCCGTCGTTATCGGTAGTTACATCGGTCGACCCCGACCACCTCGATGTTTATGGCGATTACAGCGCGGTGAAAGCCGCATTTGCCGAATTTGTGATGAAAACATGGAAAAACGGAAAGGTGCTGTTTCACAAAAAGGTGAATATTATGCACTACTTTTCGCATGATATTGATGCTTGTTTTTATTCAATTGATGAAAAGGCCGATTATTGTATCAATAATCTAAAGATTGACAATGGTTCTTATGTTTTCGATTTGCTCACACCTTACATGATTATTCATGATGTAAGAATGAACTACCCCGGAAGGGTAAATCTAGAGAACATGGTAGGTGCTGCCGCCGCAGCAATTATGGCCGGAGCCGACCCCATGGAGGTGCGTAAGGCTGTGGCTACGTTCAAAGGTGTTACACGACGGTTTGATGTGCGGGTTATATGCGGGGATGTTGTTTACATCGATGATTATGCACACCATCCAGGCGAATTGAAAGCTACCATAGAATCGGTTCAGGAATTGTACCCTGATAAAAAAGTACTGGGTGTATTTCAGCCACATTTATACAGCCGCACAAACGATTTTGCTGATGGATTCGCTGAAAGCCTCGATTTGCTTGATGAAGCTATTGTGCTCGATATTTATCCGGCACGCGAAGCGCCTATCGATGGGGTTAATGCTGAAATGATTCTTGATAAAATGAATTTGAAAAAGAAGCGTACTGCCTCTTTAGATAATATTGTCGGTGTACTGAAAGAAAAAGAATTTGATGTGCTCCTGACCATGGGAGCCGGAAACATCGACCGCGTTGTTGGTGATGTTGAAAATATGTTGAATGCTAAATACAGAAAGCAATGAACCGGGGGATGATATTGAAAATATCTGGATTGATTGCAGTGGCCATATTTATTTTTGTGTCACTGGGGTTTGTGTCGTCCGAAAGGGAAAAGATTGCATGTAACAGTTTGCAGGTTGTTTTTAACGACCCGTATCAGTTTGTTACCAGTAATGCGGTTAAAGAACTTGTGCATGGCAGTGTGAAAGGTTTAAGCGGGTCGTTGATGGATACCATCGATTCGGAGCTGATTGAGGAAAAAATTGAGGAATTGGCCTGGATAAAAAATGCCGAGGTTTTTAAAGGGTATGGCCAAAGTGACAGCATACGTTTTGTTGGTGGGCTGAAAATATATTTAGAACAGGAAGTGCCGGTTTTAAGAGTTGTTGATGGTGCCGATGGTTATTACCTGAACAGCTTTGGTAAAAAAATACCGTTTTCGCTCACACATACCATGAATGTGCCTGTTTTTACAGGAGCAGTAAGTGATAGTCTGGTTCAAAAAGACTTGCTTCGATTTGTTGACGTAATATCACAAGACGCATTTTTGTCTTCATTATTTCAGCAGGTTGATGTGCAAAACGATGGCGAACTGGTGCTGGTGCCACGTGTGGGAGACCATCTCATTATGTTCGGGAAGATTGAAAATATGGAAAAAAAATTCCGTAACCTTCAGGCAGTTTATAAAAAAGGCATGAACAACGGGAAGTGGAATAAATATAAAAGTATAACGTTGAAATATGAAAACCAGGTTGTTTGTACACTCAAATAGCCCGGGGACTAAATTAATACCCTATGAGTGAACGAAATATTGTTGCAGCAGTTGATATTGGAACCAACACCGTGATATGCATAGTCGGGAACAAGAACGAAGAATGGAATAAAATTGATATTCTCGGACATTCGATGGTTGCTTCGGCCGGAGTGCGGCGTGGTGTGGTATTTAACATCCGCGAGGTAGTAGCTTCGGTGAAAAATGCCGTTGATAAAGCAACGCGTGACCTCGATGTTAAGGTTCGTAAACTATATGTAAATGTTGCCGGACAGAAACTACGTACCGTAGAAACCCGTTTGTCAAAAAACTTCGGGGAAAACAAAATAATACAAAGGGAAGATGTTCGTGAGCTTTTTCACAAGGCGAAGCATACCGAACCTGGTAATAATGAAAAAGTTTATCATGTTATTAACCAATCGTACACGGTTGATGGTGAAACCGGCATTCATAACCCTTGTGGGGCACCGGGAGCTGAGTTGGTGGCCGAGTACCGGCTGGTAATTGGGCCCAAAAGTTACGAAGAGTTGTTGCGTTCAGGGCTCGAAAAGGCCGGCTTTGAACTGGTACGGTGCATTGTCAACCCGGTGGCAGCTTCGGAGGCTGTTCTTTCTGCCGATGAAAAAGAGGCCGGGGTGGTTCTGGTTGATTTTGGTGGCGGTACAACATCTGTTTCGCTTTATTACGACAGTGTTTTGCGTCACCTCGGTATGATTCCTTTTGGAGGAAATGTGGTAACACACGATATTAAAGAAGGGTGCTCGATTGTATTGCGCCAGGCTGAATCGCTTAAAGTGCAGTATGGCGCTGCAATGGGTGAGCAGGTGTCTGAAAATATGGTTGTTACAATTCCCGGTATTAACGGCTGGGAGCCTAAAGAAATATCATTCAAAAGCCTGGCATACATTGTTCAGGCCCGAATGGAAGAAATTGTTGAGAGTGTTTGTTACCAGATAGAAAAAAGTGGTTTTGTCGACACCCTTGGTGCCGGTATTGTGATTACTGGTGGAGGTGCAAAACTCGACAGTCTTACGAACCTGGTAAAATACAAAAGTGGCATGGATGTGCGTATTGGCATCCCTGCAAATGGGATAGTCGATGAAAAAGACATGCCCGTGATGACCCCTCAGTATGCAACTGCATTTGGCTTATTGAAAAAAGCGGTATTCGACACTAATGCGAACAACGACGAAGTGATTGTAAAGAAACCAAAACGGAAACTGTTTAAAGTTCAATCCGAGTCGATAATGCAACGTTTATCTTTGTTTTTTAACGAAGAAGAGGATTCAGAATTATAAAAACGACCGTTATGTCAAAAGAATTACTCAATTTTAACAACGAGCCCGGAACAGCGGCTCACATCAAAGTTATTGGTGTGGGCGGCGGTGGTGGTAATGCCGTAAACTACATGTGTCATCGGGGTATTACTGATGTAGGGTTCATGTTATGCAATACCGATTCACAAGCGCTCGATAACAGCCCCGTTGAAACATGTGTCAGGCTTGGCAATACCCTCACCGAAGGTCGTGGGGCCGGTAATATGCCTGAGCTTGGCCGTGAAGCTGCCGGTGAAAGCATTGATGAAATTCGTGCTTTGCTCGAAGGTACTACCGATATGGTTTTTATTACCGCCTGTATGGGTGGCGGGACAGGGACCGGTGCTGCACCTGTGATTGCCGAAGTTTGCAAAGAATTGGGTATCCTCACCATTGCCGTAGTTACGGTTCCGGCTAAATCTGAAGGTCGTAAGCGGTATAATCAAGCCATCGAGGGGGTAAATCAGATAAAGGAGCATGTTGACAGTCTTTTGGTTATCAACAACGATAAAATACGTGAAATTTATGGCAACCTGCCGGCTTCACAGGCTTTCTCAAAGGCCGATGAAATACTCGCAACGGCTGTTAAAGGTATTGCCGAGATTATTACTTTGCACGGCAGTATCAATATCGACTTTGCCGATGTGAGCACAGTGCTTACCGGAAGTCGTGTGTTTATTATGGGCACCGGATTTGCAGAGGGTGAAGGCCGTGCATATAAGGCTGTGGAAGAGGCGCTTGAATCGCCATTGCTCGATAGTAACGATATTTACGGAACCGATGAGATATTGCTCAATATAACTTCAGGCACCGACGAAATTACTATTGGCGAAATTGGTGATGTTATTGAATACTTACAGGAAAAAGCCGGTGACGATGCCAACATTATTTGGGGAAATGGTTTTGACGATTCCCTGGGCTCAAAAATTAGTGTGACCATTGTGGCTACAGGGTTCAAAACTAATCCTTCTGAAATATTACAGGAACAGGAAAAAGAACCCGAACAAAAAGTTGAACTCGAAATGCCTGAAGACAAAATTTTCATCAACGAGGAAGAAGAAGATGCCCCGGTAGCAAGTCGTGATGAAACGAAAGAAACTGGTAAGAAGAATAATGAAAAGAATAATCCTGTGCGAAAAAAATCCCGCAAAGATTCAAAGAAAGACGGATGGCTCAAACGACAATTTGAACTCTTTTTTGAAGAAAAAAGCGCCGATTTTGATGCTTGATTTTATGACCTCAAAGTGAATAGCTTAAACAAATGACAACACAACGATTTAAAAGAAATCAAACATGGAAAACAACGATATTTTAACCAATTTTCAACTGCCGGTAAACGAAGGTGGTATTATAAAAGTGATTGGTGTTGGTGGTGGCGGCGGTAACGCCGTTAACCATATGAGCCGTCGGGGTATTACCGATGTCGATTTTATGATTTGCAATACCGACTCGCAAGCACTGGCAAATAGTACGGTGCAAACAAAGGTTCAGCTTGGTTCTTCGCTTACCGAAGGTCGTGGAGCCGGAAACAAACCCGAGATAGGGCGTTGTGCAGCTCAGGAGAATATCGAAGATGTAAAAGCTGCCATTGGTGAGCGTACTAAAATGGTGTTCATCACTGCCGGAATGGGTGGTGGAACGGGTACCGGTGCCGGTCCTGTAATTGCCGAAGCTTGCAACGAACTTGGGTTGCTTACAGTGGGTATTGTTACCATTCCTTTCCGTAACGAAGGAAAACGCCGCATACAACAAGCCATTGAAGGAATACAGGAAATGGAAAGGCATGTTGATTCGTTGCTGGTGATTAACAACGAACGCATTCGTGAAATGTATGGCGACTTTAAACTTTCGGAGGCTTTCTCGCGTGCCGATGATGTACTGGCTACAGCTGCTAAAGGTATAGCTGAAATTATTACTGTTCATGGTTATATTAATGTTGACTTTGCCGATGTTGAAACAGTAATGCGACAGAGTGGGGTGGCACTTATGGGCTCGGCTGTTGGTAAAGGCGAAAACCGTGCACTGGCAGCGGTTGAAGAAGCGTTGAATTCTCCTTTACTAAACAACAATAATATTGAAGGCGCTCAAAATATACTCTTAAATGTAACCTCCGGAGAGGAAGAAATTACGATGGATGAAATCGGGCAGATTACCGACTATATTCAGGCACGTGCCGGTTACGACGCCGACCTGATTTGGGGTAATGGCATTGACGAATCGTTTGAAGGCGAAGTGTGTGTTACAGTTGTAGCGACCGGGTTTAGCACATCTTCAATTCCTGAAGTGCTGGCCAATAAAAAGGTTGAAAAAACATATCATACCCTCGAAGATGAAAAGAAAGCCCAGTCGCGTGAAAACCTGAAAAAAGAGAAACCTGTTCAGGAAACATTTCAGTTCGACACACCAAAGCCGTCCGATGAGTTTGACAGTTTGTATAAAGGAGCCGGGAAAGCACGTGATGAAGGAGTTGATGACCAGCCGGCACGCAAGGTGGAGTTTAATGTCGATTTTGCCGGTACAGAAGAGGAAGAGATTGAAAACCTTGAAAATATACCAGCCTATAAGCGACGGCAGATTAAAATGAAATCGAAACAAAAGAAAGAGCGCGAAGTTTCACGTTTCAGGCTTGAAAACGATGAGAATGATGAAATATTTTTAAATGAAAACAATAGTTATTTACACGATAATGTTGATTAAAAAGCCCCCTAAATCCCCCAACGGGGGACTTTTGGAGCGTTGTTTTCAGTGTTATACCCTTTTTACATAAAAACGAATAAAATTAATATTATGAAGATTTTTGACGATGTAAACAATGGCATAAAAGAGGCTATGAAAGCCAAAGACAAAGTGAGGCTTGAAGCCTTGCGCAGTATAAAAAAGGTAATGCTTGAGGCCAAATCGGCAGCCGGTGCTTCGCATGAAATGAGCGACACCGATGCCATAAAAATCATTTCCAAACTGGCGAAACAAGGCAGTGATTCGGCCGATATTTATAAACAACAGAACCGGGAAGACCTCGCTCAGGAAGAACTCGATCAGGTCGCAGTTTTTGATGAGTTTCTGCCCGAAATGATGTCGGACGAAGATATCGTAACAGCAGTTAAAGCAATAATTGAAAAAACCGGTGCATCCGGCATGAAAGATATGGGAAAAGTGATGGGTGTTGCCACCAAAGAATTGGCCGGAAAGGCCGATGGCAAAGCCATCTCCGAAAAAGTTCGTTCACTGTTGCAATAAACAAAAGTTTTAAACTTTTGGGTAGGCGCCACCGGGTTTTCCGGCGGCGCTTTTGCGTTATAAATCTAATTGCTGTTTAGTGCAAATAACGTCCGGTTCAAAATATTTCTTACCTGCTTAGCCTGACTTTACTTCCCGGAGAGCGGGCGGAGCTTATTTTTGACTAGTCCGCGATAGCTATCCTTTAGATTTTCCTAAAATATTGCAAAGCCCGACTAAGCATTCTATTCCATGTAGTTTTGCCATTCAACCAAAATGTATTTCGTTTTGCCATTTTCTGTTCTTTTAAGAAAGCCGTATTCGTAGCAAAATAGATACACATCGTTTTTCTTGTTTTTCCAGTAGTGGGTGAAAAACCCTGGATTGAAACCTTCCCTCTGTATTTTTTCAGCTCTGACCGTTGATTTGCCGGCCTTGTTAAAATCACGAAGTATTCGACGGTTCAATTTGAGTTGTTTGTCGATCTTTTTGAACAGCGAACTTTCCTTTTCTTTGTTGCGCAGGTAGTGATAATTGCTTTTACAATAGTCGCTACAGAATTTTTTATCTATTCGACCTTCGATGTTCTCTTTGCAGTTAAGGCATTGTTTGGTTTCGTTCATAGTCGTAGATTTAAACGTATAAATCTACGACTATTTTTGCGTTTGGCAACAATCTTATAGTAATTGGCATAAAAAACTCATTTATTATGAAATCTTCCAGGCACATTAACTTAAAGCATTTGCTTATTGATAGTCAAAAATTTATTGGTTTGCAGTTTTATCAGGATCAGGCTCTTGAGGCAATGACAAAACAGTTGCCCAATGCTCAATGGAGTGAGGATTACCGAATGTATTATATCGCGAACAATCCATCAAATGTCAATTTAATCTTTAAAACGTTTAGAGGAACGGCATGGATTAACGGGAAATATTTTTTCACAAACAAAGCCATTCATAAAGGTGTAGAAGAGCCTAATCTTGAGAGTCTTAAGAAAAGAAAAGCGACTCCGGATGTGCGTTACTGCCCGGATTCATATATTCAGAAATTAGAAACTTGCCGTTACGCAGAAAACACAGCAAGAACCTACGTTTGCTGCTTTGAGAGATTTATTAACTATTACAAAGAATACGAATTGTTAAATATTGATGAGAAGATGATCAGGGATTATTTGTATTCCCTATTATCTCTCGGAATTTCTGACTCTTACCTGAACCAATCAATTAATGCCATTAAGTTTTACTACGAACTGGTAGAGGGTATGCCCAACCGTTTTTATTCGGTAGACCGGCCTCGAAAAAAGCAAAAGCTACCCAACGTATTGTCAAAGGAAGAGATAAAAAGTATGATTTACAATACACCAAACATTAAACACAAATGCATTGTGAGTATTTTGTATTCGTCGGGGCTGCGCAGAAGTGAAGTGATTAATCTGAACCTGCAGGATATTGACAGTAAGCGAATGGTTGTTTTTGTTAAAGGAGCAAAAGGAAACAAAGACAGATTAACGATTTTAAGTGAAAACGTTCTAAAAGATTTGCGACTTTATTATATGAAAAACAAACCCAGGGAGTTTTTGTTTGAGGGGCCCAAAAACAGACAGTACAGTGTTTCCAGTGTAGCTAACATTGTTGAGAAGGCAGGCAGGCAAGCAAGAATAAAAAAGAAAATTACTCCACACATGCTACGTCACAGCTTTGCCACCCATTTGCTTGAGGCGGGTGTCGACCTTCGCTATATACAAAGTTTACTGGGTCACAGCAGTTCAAAAACCACAGAAATATATACTCATGTAGCCACTAATATAATAAAAACAATAAAAAGCCCGCTCGACTAACAATAATTATTTATAAATTAGTCCCGACATAAAAGGAATAAACACAATTGTTTTTACCCAAATGTTACCCACAATAAAAATTTTGATACTGCAAGAATGATTAGACTTTTAAAAAAAAGGAGAAATAAAGATTCACAAAACACTTTCGGCGATCTAAAAAATGACTCGTTCGATTTTGAGCAGATTAAAAAATATTTTGGTAAAAAAGATCATTCAAATTCGTTTCAATTATTAAGTGATAAAACTTGTAATGACCTAGATTTTGAGGAATTATTCATGTTCGTTGACAGAACAGAATCCAGGATTGGACAACAATTTTTATATGGCAAATTAAGGTCTATTCCTTATAGAAAAGAAGACAATTCTAAAAATGAATGGTTAATTCAAAAATTAAGTGAGGATCTGGATTTTAGACTTTTCGTTCGAAAACAATTAAAAAAACTAAATAATCAAGATGCTTATTATATAACTTCAATCTTCCAAGAGGATCATGTAAAACCACCAAAATGGTTTTTTGTTACAAGACTTCTGTCTTTTGCAAACATACTTTCATTACTCCTGTTATTTGTGACTGTTGATATGGTTTTCGTTATTGGAATTGTATTTATAATCAATTTGATAATTCATTATTGGAACAAAAGAAACCTCTATCAATATTTAAATTCAATACCTCAGCTACTCAGGCTTAATAAAATTGCGAAAGAGTTGTTTAATAACAATCGGCTAAAAGACATTAATCCCGATCTTCTCAAATCTATCAGTATTCTGGAAAAAGTCAAACGAAGAATGTCGTTTTTCAATATCGAAGCTAAATTCCAAGGAGACTTTGAGGCTGTATTTTGGGGAATAATGGAACTTTTTAAAATTCTATTTTTAATAGAACCAATCATATTATTTGGTGTATTAAAGCAACTTGACTCAAAAAGAAAACAAATTGAAACGATCTTTCAATTTGTTGGTTATATCGATTCGTCACTTTCAATTGCTTCACTAAGAAAAGGTACAGGTAGCTTTTGCTTACCGACAATTATTGAAACTAAAAAAACAATAAATGCACTCGAAGTTTATCATCCTTTAATCCCTGAGTGTATAAAAAACAGTATTGAAGTCAAGAAAAAATCAATTCTTCTTACTGGTTCAAATATGTCTGGCAAAACTTCATTTATTCGAACAATAGCGATCAATGCAATAACTGGACAAACATTAAACACTTGTTTTGCAGATCAATTCTCAATGCCCAGAATGAGCATCTCTTCTGCTATAAGGATTAGTGATGATTTATTGAATGACAAAAGTTATTATTTTGAAGAAGTACTCACAATCAAGGAGATGATTGACAAAAGCAATAATGAAATACCAAACTTATTCTTACTTGACGAGATTTTTAAAGGTACTAATACAATTGAGCGAATTTCTGCTGGTAAGGCAGTCTTGTCTGCATTGACTAAAAATGAAAATATTGTATTTGTATCCACTCACGATATAGAATTAGCCGATTTGCTAAAGGATGAATTTGACTTGTTTCATTTCAGTGAGAAAGTAGACCATAAAACCGTTGATTTTGATTATAAATTAAAAGAGGGTAAATTAAAAAACAGAAACGCTATCAGGATCCTTCAGATTAACGACTATCCTGAAAAGATTATAAACGAAGCTATTGAAATATCAAAAAAATTAGATGAAATTACTGTGGGTAACATTTTGCAAATTCCATAAGGGGTTCAGTGGTATGCCAGCAGCGGTTTTCCGCTCATTCTCTCGTCATTACCATGACAGAGAATCACACGCAAACCCTTACGTAACTTGCAATTTACCGTTATGGGCTATAATAAAAAAATACACATATGATAGAATCTTACTTAATAGAAAGCGTACTTTCTTCTTTGTTTGACTTTTTGAAAAAGAAAGTTATAACAACACCTGCTGACAGAGCCAAATTTGATTTCATTATTAAAGATGATGACGGTAAAAAAATTGCAATCGAGGTAAAAGGACAAAATGTAACAATAAAAACACTTTTAAATATCGAACGTGCTCTTCAAGACTATAATGATATTGATGAGTTTTATTTAATCACTCCTGAAGAACCTCCCAAAGATTTTGAAAAACGGATAAAGAGCGTTTTCAAAGACTTCAAGATTGTAGTTCATTGGATGGGTATTAATCAATTCATTCAAAAACAGAATTTAGGCATTGAATTAAATGATGATATTAGAAGTTCACTTTTAAATTTACAAGTTGCAGCTGTTACTTCCAAATTTGAGGATTATGACAAAAAGTTTATTGGTTCACATATAGGAACCACAAACCTTACAGAGCACTTAAAACATAATATCCAGAATGTTAAAGAAGGGAAAGTTGATAGAACTAGTATTCTTTTTGGATTAAGAAGACAATTCCCATATAGTACTATAGTTGAGCTAGAAAAAAAACCTGAAGAATTATCAAAGACTTTAAAGTTCGGTAAAAAATATGACGATGCAATTATCGTCCTAACTGACATAAAGAATTTTTCGACATTGGTTTCCGTTTCCGACCCTGAGGAATTGAATGACCTGATGAGTAAATACTATACTAATGCACGAGAGTTAGTTTTTAAATATGGGGGGATACTTGACAAATTTATTGGAGACGCAGTTTTGGCAATTTTTAATTATCCAATAAAGAACAAAATATCGTTTACACATGCGACAAAGTTTTGCGCCGAACTTATATTAATGGGTGAAAATATATTAAATGAATTTCAACGAAAACTTGACCAAGAGATTGAGACTGGAACCCGTGTAGGATTGGCAACCGGTCCTATTTATGCATTGAATATTGGAAAGGAAGATTTTGAAGTCACATTTATTGGAGACAAGATTAATTTTGCTGCTCGTCTAGAGAAAAACTGCGATGTAAATGGAATTCTTATGAGTAATAGATTTTTTCATAAATTAGACGACAGCAATCACGATTTTATTGACAGAATTGAGAAGACTGAAAAAAAGATAGACCCTAAAGATGCAAAAGGACAAGTTGGTATTACAACAGCTTGGCAAATTCAAAGAAATCAAATGGAAAAGATTGTAGAATAAAAATTACAGCCCATAACAATTAGGTACCAATCACACGTATGATCCCAGGGACTCTACTGTGATTGTGCCTGTGTTGCACCAAACCTAAAGGGGAATCGGAGCTGTGTAGTTTCAATCTTTTTGTTTTTGG
>JAQIDF010000223.1 GCA_027858145.1 Prolixibacteraceae bacterium
TTAATTATATTTTGCTGTTAACAACCGTAGTTATGCTATCTTGAATTCTCCGTCGATTAATTCAACATTGAAATTTACCTTGGCCTTCAAGGCTCTAAAAACACGTAATATTGTTTCAATTGTCATGTTTTTTGCATTTCTCTCAATCCGTGATATTTGAGATTTCTGAACTCCGATTAATTCACCCAATTGCGTTTGTGTCAAATTCCTTTCTTGTCTGGTTTGACGTATCATTTCTCCCAATAAATCAAGACGAAGTTCATACTCATATTTATCACGTCTCTCGGTGCCAATCTTTCCAAGATGTTTATCTTTAGCCTCTTCTAATGAATAGATTCTCAATTTATTATTTTCCATGATTATCATTTTTTTGTTTCTCCTCAAAATATCGTTTCATAATCGATTTTGCTTTTTCAATCTCTGCTTTTGGAATTTTATCTGTTTTTTTGATTATTCCGTGCGTTGCAATCACCAAAGTATCTTGATTATCTGTCTTGTCCCAAAATGATAATAAACGATAATAAGTCTTTTTGTATTTTGAACGAAATTCCCATATGATATCGTCAAGTTTTTTGAACAACTCAGGGTCATTTACATATTTTGCTTTGTCTATATTGTAAAAAATTTTTTCTTTTGATTTTTCATCAATCGTATCAAGCAAATCCCAAACCTCTTCAAGCAAGATGACATTAAACTTCTGTTTCATGCGTTGTCATTTTTCAGATACAAAGATAAACAAATGTTCTAATATATGGAAACTTTCTTTGGATTGTGAGGCTGTCTTTTTACTATGCTGCATAACTCATTTTTATTCTCCTTTCCAATGAATCAACAGTACCGTTTCATCGTTAAGGGGCAAATAGCCTTCGTTATAACATATTCTGTATATATTTCCTTTTTGTGTTTCGTAGATGTTTGTGAAATAGTTGAAATCGAAGCCTTCGTGCAGTAGTTTCGAGCGTGAAACCTTGGTTTTGCCACTGGTATTTAGCGTGCTAAGTATGGAATAATTCTTTTTCAATGTCCGGTTAATTTTTTGTACCAGGCTGTTTGATAAACTGTAGCGCCGGTTGTTAAAAGTATTTCGGCATTGGTCCGAGCAAAATTTCTTATCGATTCGTCCTAAAATGGGTTCGCCACATACGGGGCATAAACGTTTTTTGTTCATGGTGATGTTTTTATAATTGTCAGGAAAACAAATATATAATCATTTTAAAACACTTACAAACGAATTTAAACGAAAAACAAACAACTCTAAATGCTTAATTACCGACTTGTGTTTGCATGTTGTCTCAACTTTGTTCCAACAAAAAAATAGTATTCACAATTAAAACTTATTATTATGACAACTTTAAGGAACAGAGTACAGTTATTGGGCAACTTAGGAATTGACCCCGAGATTGTAAAATTTGAGAGTGGTAAAAAACTGGCTAAGTTTACCGTGGCCACCAACGAAAGTTATACCGATGCCAAAGGCAATAAAACAACCGACACACAGTGGCATAACGTGGTAGCCTGGGGGAAACAAGCCGATTTGGTTGAACAACATCTGAACAAAGGAAACGGTGTAACCCTCGAGGGGAAACTTACTTATCGCCAGTACGAGGATAAAAACAAACAAAAACACTACATAACCGAGATTGTTTTGAACAGTTTTATTGTTTCACCGGCCGACAGGAAAAATTCGTAAACAAGCCGGATTAGATTTTATACAATGAACTGGTAATCATGTTAAACTGACAACTGAAATATCCCCTCTCATAATAACGGTTTTGAGAGGGGACTTTCTTCGTATGCTTTCAATTATTCATTAATTTGGTCGTGTACTTTTCAATTTGTGGCTGTTTGGCTAATCACCTTTTTACTTTATAAAAATCAATGTTTAAGTTTTTCTAAAAAGAGGAAGGAATGGAGAATTACAGTATAGCCGAGTGTTATCAGGGAGTAGTTTGTATTAGTTTCCCGTTTACAATCAAATGCTCAATTTCCATTTTCGATGCTGATTTTATGGCATCTTGTTTTGTGTGTACAATGGGTTCACCTTTGGCATTAAACGAAGTGTTGATTAGTGCTTTTACATTGTATTGTTCATCGAGCAGGCTTAATAAATCGTACAGCCACGGATTGCTTTCACGTTTAAACAGGGTTTGAATACGGGCGGTAGAGTCGGCATGAATAACGCCGGGTATCTCATTAACTTTGTCATTGGTTATCGTGAAGTCGAGCAGCATGAATTCAGAGAGGTGGTGAATCGCATCGAGACCGGTATAATATTTAGCATTTTTTTCGAGCATGACCGGGGCAACCGGTCGGTACCATTCGCGCTGTTTGTGCTTTACGCTTATTTCACGGGCTAAGGCTTTAGTTGGTAATGCCAGTAAGCTTCGATTTCCCAGTGCCCTGGGGCCGGCCTCGCCGTTGCCGTTACATACAGCCAGTACATAGCCCTGTGTTAAAAGATGCGCTGCTCGCGCAATATCTTTATCAGTGTATTCAAAATCATTGCTATCAATATCCCGGTTATTAATGTATGCTGAGCTTTTTTCAAACCGTTGATCTTTCATCCATTCACCAAATGCTGCCGCACCCAATGCCAGGCCTGAATC
>JAQIDF010000248.1 GCA_027858145.1 Prolixibacteraceae bacterium
ATGTTTTTAATGTATTGAGTTCTTAAACGATTCAAAATTGACGATAATAGCACCGCTATATGAGGAGATTTTGAAGAAGTGTAAGGGCTCAAGACAAAAAAACATCCCGAAGGATAAAACATACGAGTTTCTTAATTCAAATAACTATTTACAGCATCACTTCGTGATTGAACATGGTTTTTAAGTGTTTCAACTGCCGTGTCGAACTGACTGTCGTTATAAATAAAAGTATAGCCCGATTCTTCGGCATAAGCATAATCCTTTAACATTTCGTAATATACAGAATAGGTCGAGGTCATCTCTGCAGGGGTGAATACTTCGCTGACAAACTGTTGCAGATATTCTTCATAAACCGCTTCGTATTCGGGTTGTGCAATAATATAACTAATTAATGGCCAGTTACTACCTGTCTCATTCATCGAAAAACTCAATGCTCCCATTTGTTTACCATCCTGAAATGCCTCGTTATTATCCCAGGGCATCCAGGTAAGCTTATTATTATCCGGGTTATTGTACAAATAATAATTGTGCGTCATATTCCCATAAGTGTCCCAATTTTGAATGGTGTTATTGGCTGCGAGATATTTTAAAAATGCATCAACATCAAATACACCTTCAAGGTTACTTTTCCAGGTTTCCACATCCGAAGTACGTAATGAGCTGTTAATAGCATCATACAGTGCCATTGCATCCGAATAATCGGCCGAATCCTCATTCGTTTTCAAGTACAGTTCATCGGTATCAAAAGTTCCGCTTGCAAAAGTCGCAGCATCACCTTCGGGTTTATAAAGGTTACCTGTACTTTTCGCAAACTGAGTTTCATAAACCGTATCATCAACTTCTTCAACCAGGGTATATACACCATAATACTGAGGACCATTACCATGATCGACATACACCACACAAAAGGCCGTTTGCGATGACGCCAGACCAAATTGACGGAAAAGGTCAGCACCAACTTTCTCGCGCATTAAAGAAACATCGAGGTAATTATTTTTCAGGTTAAGCTGCTTAAAACCATAAAAACGCTGATTTTTGATGGCCGGATAATCGTCTTCAAACTGATCAAAATCAAGTTTAAATGGAAGTTTATTATTGCCAGATTGATAGCTCGATTGCAGGCTGGAATTACCTTTATATCTAATACCAACATGATACCACTCGGTATCATTAAACTTGAATGAACAAGGAGCCCAAACGGGTTGATAATCGCTTGTAGTTGTTACCATGCCAGGAGCAGGTTGGCCTCCACGGCCACCACCTGACGAGCCTATGTTATTGGACAGGTCTGTTTGCATGGTTGTCCAGTCATCGGCACTTATTTCTATGTCGAAGCGTAACACTTCAGTCTGATTAAAAACAACCGAATAATCAGGCTCTGTAGTATTTCCGTGAGTAGCATCGACCCAATCGTCGTAACCTGCCATATCAACTACTTCATCTGTTTCTTCTTCGTCTGGTTCAATATATAAATCATCATCTCTGCAAGCATTAACACTCAGAAAGATAAAAGCTAATATGATTAAATAACAGTTCTTCATTTTAGATATATTTTTTAGAATTTAACTTTATAACCCAGGCTTACAATATGCTTGTTAAGATATTCGGTATTGTAATAATCAAACTTATATCCTACCTCTAAGTAGTTGTTTTTAAACAACTTGTAGTCAATGCCGAAATCATAGCGTGTTTTATACAATCCACCATCAACAAGATTCTGAAAAGGCTGTACAGCAAGCGATGGGGTAATTTTACAATCCGGAATATCATATTCCAATCCCAGTTTAAACCTCAAAAAGTTTTTATCACTTATATCATCATCGGCATAATTGCTGTATTTCAGCCGGAAAGACGCTTCAAAACGGTTAAAGTCCTTCTCGTATTCAGCGCTAAAGGCGTAACGGTTTAAATATTCGGTGTCTTTATTGTTCCTGATATTTCCAACAAACCCGTACGATGCGGCAAACGAAATATTTTTAAACGCTTTATATTCCACTTCACCTTCAAGCATGTACTTATCAGGCGAGAAGTCTTCATCCAGCCGCAATTCAGGCTCAAATGACAGTTTTAGTTTTTTCAAGGGCTTAAAACTTAAATCAAGATTGGCCCTGGTTTGAAATTCGTTCTCTATTTCCTGGGCAAAACTAACTCCGGCAGTTAGTATAAAAATTACAGGAACAATAAGAATATGTTTCATCTTTGTTTTCATAATTTCTCTAATTTTTTCAGCTATTCCATTTAGTAACTTTGCTTATTCCAAACTACTTCTTTGATCTACATTTCTTTTTTGAACATTTTCGTTTCCGTTTACATCGAAATACAAGGTTACATCTGCAATATCTTTTAGGAAATCAATCTTGTTTATTTCATATCGTTTGATATTAATTCCTGTACGTTGATGCAAATCGCTCAGCAGTAATTCTTCATTATCAGAATGGATATTCTCAATTTTTTCATAAATCAAACGTATCGACCCTTCCTGTTTGAGGGCCAGTCTTTTCTCAATAAACCACAAACCGGTAACTATAGCAGCATTCGTCATAAGAAGTTCTACATAACTGACCTTTTTATTGGCCAATGCATTGATTACTGAAATCCCAATAACAATAAAAAGGTAGGTCATTTCTTTTATTGGAATAGCATCCGTCCGGTACCGGATAATACCAAATATGGCAAATAATCCCAATGCAAACCCAAGCTCAAGTTTTACACTATTCAACAAGAAACTTAGCAAGAACACTACTGTCCCGACAGCAAAAAAGCTAAAATAGAAGTCCTTACGATTACTGTTTTTTGCATAAATATGATGGATAACAATATAGCTCACCACCAAATTAAGGGCAAACCGCACCAACAATTCCAAAAAATCACCTATATTAATTATTTTAATATCCAGAAAACGGACATGCTCTTCCCATTCCTGCAGAGCATCCCAATTGGGTATGTTTATATCAATACTTGAAAATACCTCGCAAATAAATCCAGTGTCTATCATCTTCTTATTTATTAATTATACAAACACTCTTCAGTGTTAATTACTTTCTCAATCATTCTGACTTTTTGTTTAAAAGCATTTCGTTTAACATTAGTATCTAAAACCGTACGGCCAACACAGTATTTACTAAAGCCTGATTTTTTTATACGTTGGTCGCGCAAAGCCCTGGCAAGCGGAGAGGCAGATGGGGAGCCATCCGCTTTAATTTCTACAATAACCAGGTTGTTTAGCTTTATCTCCTTGTTCTCATTTTTAAAGCCAAGATTAAAATCAATGGTACAGCGCTCTTTAAAATTTCTGTTCACCAACGTAATACGCTTAAAATCGTTAATCAACGATGGTGATAAATCCTCTACAGTGAAAGGGGCTATACCCTGTATGAACTTATTTTCTTCATCGTTGAAATGCTTGAAGTCAAAATCAGCAGGAATGCGTTTTTTTATGGTTCTCCCCTTGTTGTTTTTAAACTTCACTTCAAGAAAACTAATTCCACTTGAAACATAACTCCGTCGCCTTATTTTGTAACGATTAAGTTTACCATTATGGTGGGCTGTGTACATACCATTAGAATCAGTATCATAATAAACCGTTGAATACGGCAGGGCAACCTCATCATGCATTTGCAAAATGTAATAGCTGTCCTGAACCAATTCAAGCAAAGGATACAGATGGCTTGCATGAAACCAAAATTTAGTATCGGTACGGTTCATCAAGCGCACCTTATCCATTTCACTTAAACTTATAGGTTTAAAAAAATCAAATTCACTATTTATATATGTTTCATTCTTAGTATGCATAGCCATCATTTTTTTTGTTTCTAATTTCTTTTCCGGGGTCTTTTTTTACTTTGCTTTTCAACATAAGCTTCATACGCACTTATCTGATCCTTTGTTAATTCAGCTTTCACATTTTTTTCAAGGGTTGTTTTCAATGCCTCCATCTCTTCCCTATCCGGACGGCTATTACCTGATGTCTTTTCTTCAACCTGCTCAAAATGTGACTGGTACAATTCAAGAATTTTCTCTCCCTGTTCACCACTCAACGAAAGCTCATCGGCCAAATCACTAACCATCTCTGCAATCTCTTCCTCGCCGGGGACTTGCGGAGGGCCTTGTTGCTGATCTCTTTTACCACCTCGCTGACCACCACCCGGTGGTTGTGCAAATGCTATACTGCTAACTAAAACAAATGCGACTACTAAAACGGATTTTACTTTTTTGATTGTTTTCATACGTTTAATTTTTATGATTATTAATAGCATAAAAGTATGAGGACATGATTCTAACTTAAAATGTAATCGACAGTTCGGGGTGTTTTATCGACAAAACCAGCAGAAAAAAAATACACGGCACAAAAAAAAGGGAAGCTATCCCTCCCCCTTTTAAGGCTACCTTGAAGAATATTATTTCAGGTACAATAGGCAAAATAATATGAAGACTATCTTCGATACCCTATTTAAAAGAATGGCATATAATGAACCAAAACGTTTAAATACAGAGAAATAATCCTGCGGTCAGACCGCTTATACCTATTAAAATTAAGGTATCAAAAACCTGAAATGGAAATTCTGGCCGATGAAAATATGCTTAGTATGGTAATACGAAACCTGGTTTCGAATGCAATTAAATTCACGAATAAGAATGGTGAGATAACAATTGACGTAAAAGATACCGGGGAGGCAACCTTGTTTGAAATCTCTGATTCAGGTATTGGAATTCCGAAAGATGTTGCCGGCAAGTTATTTCATTTGAGTACTAACTCCTCGCGATTAGGTACTGCCAACGAAAAAGGAACAGGTTTAGGATTGGTTCTTTGTCAAGAGTTTATTACCGAACACCATGGCAAAATATGGGTGGAGAGTGAAGAAGGTCATGGGTCGTCTTTCTTTTTTACCATTCCATTAAATTAATTTGTACGATAGAAAACGCTTTCATCGTACAAGCCCTGAAATAGGGCTTTACAGATAGTAATATTTAGTAATCCCGACTTTAGTCGGTTAATAATGTTATTTTATAAAAAAGTTGCTCTCTTAACCACACACAAAGGACGGCACAAACCCCGACGCAATCAATCATATTGGTACCGTAAAATCATTACTCAGCGAAGGTGAATATTACAAGGCTCACCAGGAACTGAAAAACATGCAGGGTTCCTACACTCAATCATATCAACCCCTGTGTGATTTAATGCTCAAATTCGACCATAAAATTGTCACCAATTATTACCGCGACCTCGACCTTTCGGATGCAACAACCCATGTTGAATATTCAACATCAGAGAGTGACTACAGCCGTGAGCTTTTTTTACTTCTCAGTATTTTTACAATACGATTAAATACTATCTCTGCTGTATTCCAATGGTATCCACCAGTT
>JAQIDF010000252.1 GCA_027858145.1 Prolixibacteraceae bacterium
TCGGCATGTTCTTCAAAGTATTCACCAATGAGTAAATCTTCGGTTATGGTATTTGTCTCATATGGGTATTCGCACCGGCTGAACGAGATAACCGCTGTGATAATCAGGAATGCCCAAAACAGATTATATTTTTGAATTTTCATATTTTAACGATTTATTATATTCTTATATATTCTTTGTCAGATACTTATTTTTCGTAATAAGGGTTCTGTTCCAAAACTCCGTTACTATTCAGCACGTCTGATTCGGGCAGTGGCAAATAGTGAAAGTCAGGGTTGTTGACTTTACTTTGAAGTGAAATCAACTTGTCTGACGGGGCAGATGTTTCGTACATCGTCTTCAATAAGTCAATCCTGTCGTAATTATCGCGTTTTGCAAATCGTAAAATGTCGAACCACCTTTTTCCTTCAAATGCAAATTCACGTGCACGTTCATTTAAAATGTAGTAAAGCAAACCACTTCTGGACGTTGGGCTACCTTCATCTGTAAGTTCCGATGCATTTGCCCGGTTCCTGATCATATGAATGTATTCCAGTACTTCGGCAGCAACATTTTCATCGTACGATGACATTTGTGCCGCCATATTTTCGGCTTTCATGAGCAGAATATCAGAATAACGGTAAACAATCCAGTTGAAATCAGTTTCGAGGTCGGAATTGGCGCGGGTTGCATAACGAGTTTTTCCGTAAAATTTCCAGATCATGTAGTTCAGGCTCGAAATGTATGAACCTCTGTCGGATCTAATATCGGCACTGTCGGCATGAACCAACAACTCATCGGTTGGCCAGTAAATTTCCATTACATCGGGATTAGCTCTGTAGTTGCTGTTGGTAATACTCATTGAGTACATCGGGTTGGGAACATCCACATCAAACTGTAGCTCAAAAATGCTTTCGTTGCTGTTCTCCGCCTCGTAAAGGTTATAAAACCAATCCATGTCACCATCGACTAACCAATATTTGCCTGAGTTGATGATTTTATCGCAATACATTTCACTTTTTTCGTATTGTTCGGTCCACAAGTAGAAGTCGGCAAGTATGGCCCAAACAGTGTAAGTTGTTATCCGTCCTTTATCTTCTTGTTTGCCTGAGTTATATGAAAATGGGATGTATTTTTCAGCTTCGAGAAGGTCATCTTCTATTTGTGCCCATACTTCTTCATATTGTGATTTTGGGATGGTGTAATCCTGAAGGTCAGATGAGGAGGCTTCAAGTGAGATTGGAACATCGCGGTATATCCTTGTAAGATAAAAATACATCAGTCCCCTTATGGTAAGTGCTTCAGACCGGTATTGATCAAGTTCGTCTTGTGAAAAAGATGCATCAATATCGAGAATGGCCGGGCCTTTTTCCAGTATAGTGTTACAATAGTTTATGGTAGTATAATACGACCCCCAGTTACATAACGAGTTGTTTGATTTTATATCGCCTTGTGCTATAAGGGTAAAATCGCCCGGTGTGTTTTGATAGGCCATCAGAAAATCGGCTCTCATTTCGCCCCACAAAAACATCAACTGTGGTACACTATAATTACCGCTGCCACCGCCTAACATCGATGCATAGCAACCCATAACGGCAGCATGTAAATCCGATTCTGATTGCCAGTATTCTTCGGTTATAACCCCATCAGCCGGTTCTAGATAAAGCCAGTCGTTGCACGATGACAATGCAAAAAGCATAACCAGCCCCAGGATTGCGATTGTAAATTTATTTTTCATATCGTTGATATATTTTTTTGCTTTCATAGTTTTGTTCCCCTTTGTTTAAAATGTTACTGAAAGAACAAATGTTACCTCTCTTGTCCGTGGTGTACGTGAATCGTCATAACCTACGGTGTATATCACATCATCACTGCTTGAAATACTAATCTCAGGATCTTGTCCGCTGTAATTTGTGAATGTGAACAGGTTGTTTGCCGTTACAGAAGTCCTTATGTTGTTTACTCCTAATGAATTACAAAATCTTTTAGGGAAGCGATAGGTGAGGGTGACATATTTTAGCCTGAGGAATGACCCATCCTCAACAAAACGATCTGACCCGGCATAGTTATAACCTTTACGGTAAAGTGCTCTTGGAAGGATTTCCTCTCCGTTCATGCCGTCACCGGGTTTTCTCCAGCGTTTTAGAGTTGAAGCCAACTGGTTATCGAAATTATACATGGCTTCGCCGTTCATTTTGGTACGGTTGATAATGGAGTTCCCGTAACGATAATAGAAAAAGCCGTTTATCGAGAAGTTCTTGTATTTTACCATTGACCCAAAACCTCCGGTGAAAAGTGGGTTTGCATTACCGAGGTACTGGATGTCGTTTGCATCGATATTACCATCGTTGTTCACATCCTTATATTTAGCATCTCCAACTTCAAATTCGTAACGCTGGGTGCCATTATAGTCGTAATACATTTTTATTGGGTTGCCGTTAGGGTCAAGTGTTCTGTTGCCGTTTGCATCGTTGGCGTATAAATCTTCTTCATTAAGATAAACACCCTCGTATTTATAACCATAAAACGATCCGGCAGGGTTGCCAATTGAGGCAATGTTTTGATATTGTCCGTTGCCAATTGTTTCGTTACGTATCAATGAATAATCCTGGGTGAGTTTACGAAGAACGTTGTAGTTACGTGCAATGTTAAAATCGAAAGTAACCATTAGGTCGTTTTGCTGTATCGGGATGGTTTTAACCGTCCAGTCCCAGCCCATGTTGTCCATAGCACCCATATTAACTACGCTGTTACGTGAATAGCCCGAAGTAGACTGTACGGGTTGATTGTAGCCAAACATGTCAACAGTTTTGTTGTAATAATAGTCGAATTCAGTATAAATGCGGCCATCAAACAAATCAATGGTTAATCCGTAGTTGTAGTTGGTTATCGATTCCCATTTTAAACTTTTCAGGGCCATTGAACCCTGATAAATGGCGCTGTAGCCCATGTAGCCATAACCAAATGATGAAACATTACTGTAATACATACCTTCGTAGCGGGGAGGGTTACCGGTTTGTCCGTAACTGAAACGCAAGCGGATATCGTTCATCCAATGTGAATATTGTTGCATGAAATTTTCACCTGAAATCCTCCATGCCAGCGAAAGGCTGGGGAAGAAGAAGTAGCGGTTTTCAGGATCGAACTTCGAGTTTCCTTCGTAGCGCATACCTACGGTGAAGATGTATTTGTCATCGAATTTGTAATTCACCATCATGGCCGTACCAAAGCTGCGTCCACGGCTTAGTGAAGTTTCAGGCCCCAGGCCGCTTTCGTTAACTTTAGAGGGATTAGCCGGATCCTGCAATGAATTGGATGCTGAGTTAGCGGTCCATATTTTATATGCACTACCAACTGATTCGTGGGTCATCCAGTTCCATACAGCTGAAATGTCATGAATCTCGTTAAATGTATTTCCATAGCTCAACATGTTATTGGTGTAAATAACATAAGAGTCTGAATCATAGTCTTGTGACTTGTTGACCCATTGATTCGTCCAGTCTTGTCCAGAAGCGGTCTGAGGTAGAAATTTTGTGTTTTTTGAAGAGTTAACATCGAATGATAAATCAGCGGTGTAGCGTAACCCTTCTACGATATCGTAATACAACGAATATTTTGTAGTTATTCGGTCTCCAACTGTTTGGTTAATGGCATCGTGAGCCATTGCAACGGGGTTGTACGTACTTGGAAATGTACCTTGTGAATTTGATTCAGGAGAGAAAAAATCACCGGTTAGGTTCCCATACGAATCGTATTCATATATCGACATGTTTGGCATCTTTTTATAGGCTATACTCCTTACATCGGTACCCCTGCTGCTTCTGATTCTGCTTCCATCATCATAGTTTGAGCTCGTTGTGCTGTGAGCAACCGAGAAGTCAGCCCTCATTTTTAGTTTGTCTGAAATGGTATAGTCGAGGTTCAATCGTGCAGTAAGCCGGTTAAAACCAGAGCCAATGGTTGTGCCAACCTGGTCGTAATAGTTTGTCGAAAAACGATAAGCGGCTTTGTTGCCACCACCGGTAATTGAAAAGTCGATGGTGTTGTTTATCCCATCACGTGTAATCGCGTCAACCCAATCGGTATTCTTACTGTAATTATGGTAATAAAACGGGTCATCGGGTGAGTATAAAAACTCTTTATATGTAGCCGTAGGCAGCGGATATCCATATGAATTCAGCCAGGCTTCCTGTATTAATGTCGAATACTGGTCGCCACTCAGCAAAGGTATATGCTTGGGGTTGAACGAATATGAACCACGGTAGTTTAAAGTAATGGTTGGCTTGCGGGCTTTTCCACCACGTTTGGTGGTAATCATCAGCACTCCGTTAGCTGCTTTTGTACCCCACATTGCTGTTGATGCTGCATCTTTCAAAACAGTAATTTCCTTGATGTCGTCTACCGGAATGTTTAACATTTGTGAGTAGCCTTGTTCGTTGGCAGTGCTAAAGTTAAAGTCTGAGGCAATATCGGTTTCGTACGGTACATTATCCACAATGATGAGAGGTTGTGAGTTTGCCGAAAGTGTGCTTACACCACGAATACGGATCGACATACCTGAACCCGGGTCACCCGAGTTGGATGTAATGTCAACACCTGAAAGTCGTCCCTGAAGAGCTTCGTCGATTGATGATGCTTGTACATCTTCAAACTCTTTAGCCGATATTTTTTGAACAGGTGCAACAAGGTCACGGTCATCAACACTCATAAAACCGGTACTGGTTTTTCCCTTTGCGGTTACTACAATATCGCTGATGGCAATTGCATCTATTTCAAGATTAACATTTACAGTGTTGCTTTGTGGTTCAACAATTATTTTTTTGTAACCTACAAATGAAAATTGCAGCCTGTTGTTTTTATC
>JAQIDF010000266.1 GCA_027858145.1 Prolixibacteraceae bacterium
TTAAAGTACAAGATAAAACTCCAAAAACAAGCAGTCCTACAGCAATTGAAAGAAAGTTAAAATGTGACATTTTTCTATATATTACTCTATTTTGTCAATAGTTATCTAAATTTCCACCAATCAAAGTTGAATAATTGCCCATCGCCACCTTTGAAGACGAAATACAGATCGTGAACACCTTTGGTTTTCTTCACTTTACACGTTTGTACCGTCCAGTTTTGCCAGCCACCTGTATTTTCCACTTTGCAAATACCCAATAATTCTCCATCAACACTGTCAATTCGAATTTCAATTTCACCACCTGCCGAGGCAGAAGAAACGCTTGCTTCGAATTTTATGCTACGCTTACCAAAATCGACGCTACGCACTTTGATGTAATCGCCGTTATCAATTTTGGTTACATAAACCCCAGTTTTACTATCGGTAGCTGTTTTTAAGCCTTCGGACCAGGCAATGGTTTCGGCTTGCACACGTGTGCGGGGATCAAGAAAAGAAACACTTTCCTTTACTCCTTCCTGAGTAGGTTCGATTAATGAAATTGATCCATCGGCATTAAATTCAATAGGTTCAACACAAACCGAACGTTTAAAACCTCCGCCACCAGGCAATGCACCATTGTGATAAAACAGATAGGTATTTCCTTTATAATCAATTACGCCGGGGTGGTTGGTAAATGCCCCTCCTTTTTGGATCACGTGCATTATAGTGTCGCCATACGTCCAGGGACCGGTAACACTTGGACTCGTTGAATATGCCAGTTGCTCGGGCACACCGCCGGCAGGATAAAACAAATAATACAAGTTGTTACGCTTATACATCCATGGCCCTTCTTCGTAAGCGGCTGTCCGGTTGTCTACTTTTTTAGAACGATAACCAAAATTATCATCTCTTAATTCTTCCTTTACAATTCCATATTCTTCATCGTACGAGAGCATATCGTCGTTTAACTTAACGTGCCAAAGGTTCGGATTGCCCCAATACATATAAGCCTGGCCATCGTCATCGATAAAAACAGTTGGGTCGATGTACCCATAACCAGAAAGTAGTGGTTCTCCAATGGCATCTTTAAATGGTCCGGTAGGGCTATCGGAAACGGCTACACCAATTGCATTGCCACCGTTTTTTTGGTTTACGGGCACATAGTAATAAAATTTTCCATTTCGGTATATGCATTGGCCAGCCCATGCATCTCCACGCGACCATTCAAAATCTTTGTACGACAAAGCTGCACCGTGATCGGTCCAGTTCACCATGTCAGTTGATGAATAGCAAAGCCAATCGTTCATGGTAAAAAATCCGTTGACTGTCTCATCTTCGTCGTGAGAGGTGTACAAGTAAACCCTACCATCGTGCACCATTGGTGCAGGGTCGGCGGTGTAATGGGTTTGGACAATGGGATTTTGAGAAAAAACTAACATTGGGAATAGCGAACTCAAAACCAATAATAAAACATTTTTATTCTTCATCTCTTATGTTTTTATAATTACAAATTTATTTATAGTTAATTACCCTGTTCCCTTACCAAGCGAACAAAAAATACAGCACCGGCTGTGTTTCCGGGTACTGACTGAAACTTGACCCTGATGCTGTTTTTGCCTTTCAGCATTGAATCAGGGAAATCATACTCCACATTATAAAACTTTGATTGATTCCACCGTCCTGTATTATCCTCGGTCAACAGTTTTTCATCATCAATGTAAATATCAAATTTCCGGCCTCCCCATTCGGCACCCCAGTATCGGACGATAAGGCTAAGATCGGTTTCTGAATTTGTTTTCATTTCGTAGCTAAAATAGCCATCCCGGCTTGCGTCGCGGTAAAACTCATTATGGGTGTTACCCGAACCCGAATTTTCATTTTGCATATCGTGGTCGGTTTCGGGCTGTTGTTCACCTGTGCCCACAAAGTCAATCGTGCGCTTTTCTAGAGCTATCTTTTCATTTTCAATTGCTGTTAAAGAATCCATATACGACTGATACCCACTATTTGTAAGTGCCAACCAGTAAATCATGTACCGGGCATCGTGAATATTTGCAAAAGGCTCTAGTTTAACATCAATGGGATTTTTCATTTTTACATTAAGCCTAAAGTGCAACGGCTCATCCTTAATTGGCACCAATTTGCCGTCTATATCCTGAATATTATCATCAACTAAAATAGGAGCTTGGTCAACTGGCAACATTTTTCCGCCCGGGTATTGTGCCCAACGCCCATCGTCGGCAAGTAGCCCTCGTAAATCGTCAGTTCCGGTTTTAGCTCCAAGCAAAACGGGGCCATGCATAAATGCAATGTAATCGGGCACATTGGGTAAACGCTCAATAGTGCTTTGCATGGGCAATTCAATTTCCAGCACATCACCTTTTTTCCATTTTCTGTCGATGCAGATATAAGAAGAAGGAAGAGAGGTATAGTTCACTTCTTTACCGTTTACTGATATTTTAAACGAATCTTTCTTTACCCAGCCGGGATACCGAACCATCATTTTAAAGTTTGACGACCCTTTTGTTACGGTAAGTTTAGTGCGTTCTTCGTACGGAAAATTCGTTTCCTGTTTGATGCTCACTTTTTTATCCTTCCAATTGAGTTCCGAAGCAATAAAGAGGTTGAGGAACAACGAATCGGCTGAATGGGTGTATATAAATTGATTGTATTTACCATGGTTTTCCATACCAGTACCCACACAGCACCACATGGCATTGTTGGGTGTAGAATAAACCCTGTAATGGCGTGGACGGGCAGTTGTAAAATACACATAGCCACCATGTTCCGGATGTTGGGTTGAAAGAATGTGGTTAAACACGGTACGCTCGTAGTAATCGGCATAATGAGCCGATGGTTGCATACGGAACAAGTCTTCGGTTAATTTCAGCATGTTGTACGAGTTGCACGACTCGGGACCATCAACATCGTTAATATAGTCTCCACATGATTCAACACTTGGGAAATGTTCCCTTCGGCTGTTTCCTCCAAAAGCCAGCGAACGGTCATTTACAATGGTTTTCCACGAAAAGCGGCCTGCCTGTTCGTAATTTTTATCGCCACTAAGCTCAGCAATCCTTGCGAAACCAATGAATTTTGGTATTTGCGTGTTAGCGTGTTTATTATCCAGGTTATCAACCCCTTTTGATAATGGTTCCAGAAACATGTTGTGAGAATACCTTTTTGCAGCAACAAGATATTTTTCATCGCCTGTAATTTGATAAGCATCGGCAAATACTTCGTTCATACCACCGTGTTCCATGTTTAGCATTTCCTGCATTTGGTCATCACTAAGGTTTGATGTAATGCTAATGCCCCAATCACAAAAGTTTAAGAAAAGGATTTTGGCCTCTTCGTTGTCACTATAAAGCCAGGCATCTCTTAACCCTGCATACATTTTGTGCAAATTATAAAATGGTGCCCAGGCAGAAAAATAAATACTAAAGTCGCCTTTTTTGAATGCCGTCCATAAATTTTTACTATTGGGGAACCCACCTATGTAGCCTATCCCCCATTCTACATTATTTATGGCATTTGCTTCTTTGATTTCTTTTAATTCCGAAATCATATATTCCATACGCCTTTTGCATTCTTTGTTACCGGTTGCTGCATAGTTCATGGCCATGGCCGACAGGTAATGACCGGCAATATGACCATCGAGCCCTTCCCAGTTTGGATAACTTTCTGACTTTTCGGGCAACCCGGCCACCTTACGGTAAGGAGCCAACAAACGATCGACATCGTATTTTAGTAACACTTCAATATTCAAATCGCGGGCATGCTTAAACGACCCGTCAAGCAATGTTACGTCCGATATCGGAAATTCATTTTTATAAAGCTTATTCTGTGCCTGAACTGCAATGCCAACCAGCAAAAAGCAAACAAGCATGCTAATTTTTCTTTTCATTTCAATATGTGTTTATTTTCCTATTGTTTAAACTCCACCTTAAAAACAGTTGCCAATTCATCCATTTCTGATATACCTGGCGTTGTAATTGTTAAAACATCACCGGTTTTTGACCATTCTACTTCCACTCCACTTCCCACAACTGATACTTTTTTAATGTTTGATTCAGCAACATGATGAATTTCAAAGGAAGTGTTTGGCTCAGGAAGCCCCAGTGAATAAACAAACAGGTTCGTTCTGTTTTTTGAAACAGCAAACCGGATATCTTTATGGTTATAATCCATTGTAGCTGTTTGACCACCAAACACATTTTCTTCAAATTCAGCCTTGCCATAACCAAAAGTGCTATATGCGCGAGTTTCATATACCGCTTCCTCATGTTTTTCAATCCATTGACCAATGGCTGCCAGTACTTCTCTTTGTGCATTAGGTATAATTCCGTTTGCCATGGGAGAAATGTTCAGCAGCACGATGCCCCGTTTGCTCCACGCATCGATCATGTTCCTGATTACCAATGAAGGATTTTTATAGGTTTGTCCGTTGGTGTAGCACCAGCTACCATAACTAATGGTAATATCAGTTAACCAATAATCTTCGGAGAGTTCGGTTTTACCTCCTTGTTCCATATCCAGTACTCCTACATTTGCCGGAAGGTCTTCCTGTTTGTAGTTTACAATTGGTTTTTGTCCCCGTGAAACGGCTGTATTAAAATGGTGGGCCACCTTTTTTTGCCGGTAGTTTTCGGGTATTTTATCGAGCCATGAATCAAACCAAATCATATCGGGCGCATAGTTATCAACCACTTCATTCACTTGGTTTAACCAATAATCATGAAATTCATCTTCGGATATATTCCCGTAAAATAACCGGAGTTTTGGATCTGTTGTTGAAGTAACATAATCGGGATGGTAAGGATAATGACTGTCCCAGCCCGGATCGGGTGTATTTTTAGCCCATGCTGCCGTATCAGTGGCATATCGTTGAAGAAGCCTAGCATGATGGAAAGTGGCTATCGTTTTCATATCCCGTTTTTTGAATTCGGCATACAGTT
>JAQIDF010000100.1 GCA_027858145.1 Prolixibacteraceae bacterium
TGCATACTTGCCCCGCCCTGTAAAAACAAGACTTCATAACCTTCGGGAACTTCAAGTAATTCTTTCACCAAAGCAACAGCATCATCCATTACGGCCTGAAACTCTTTACCACGGTGCGATACTTCCATGACCGACAACCCTGTTCCTGCAAAATCCATTACAGCTTTTGCTGTTTCTTCTTTTGTAAACTCAGACAGGATCGATGGTCCGGCGTAAAAATTGTGCTTTTTCATTATACACTAATTTGATGATTAGAAATTCGATTTTTTACTTGAAAATCCTTCGACAAATTACATGTTGTTTTTCACTCTTCAGATGAGAAAAATCAACAATATCAAAGAATTTTGTATATTTTTATAATTGATATTAAATGATGTAGATCAATAATCGACAAAGATATAATTAAATAGTGACAATAATCATAACCAGCTGATAGATTTTAAGGCGTTAACACCTCCAACCACCATAATTAATATTCGTTAGCATTACAATGTATTTTTTCATCTGATATCAATTGTCTCCTTCTTTTTTGTATATTTGAGAACACACGCTCATACGGGCAGCATTTTTTTAAAACGCTCATCCCCCATCAACATTAAAAATCAACGGATGAGAAACATCAGCTACGCATTACTTATTATTTCATTTCTAATATCATCGTGTGCCGAAAGAATAGATGACGTTGAAGCACCACGAGAAGATATCACTGACTACATCACAGTTTCTGAACCACTCGTACACCGCGACCTGGCAGAAATAAAAGAAGACAGCACACTGAGGGCCATTATGGTTTACAGCGGCATTTCTTACTTTTTGTACAGAGGTGAGCCCATGGGATACGAATACGAGTTAGTTCAAAGACTGGCAAAAGAGCTAAACGTTAAACTTGAAATTGTATTGGCAAACAATATCAACGAACTAATTGACATGCTTAACCGTGGCGAAGGGGATATAATTGCCCACGGACTTACTGTAACACAACGCCGCAGGGAATTTGTAAGGTTTATGGATTACTTGTACCTCACCCATCAGGTGCTGATACAACGCAAGCCTGCAAACTGGCGTCAAATGAAACTCCACGAGATACAAAAAGAACTTAAAAGCGACCCCATCGAATTGATTGGCGAAACCATTTCGGTGAGAAGAAATTCAGCGTATTACAGCCGTCTGTTAAATTTAAAAAAAGAAATTGGTGGTGGTTTTTATATCGATACTATTTCAGGTGAGTTGTCAACACAAAAAGCAATAAAGATGGTGGTTGACGGAAAAATTAAATATACTGTTTCCGATAACAACATTGCCGAACTTAACAACTCGCATTATCCAATTCTGGATGTAAAAACTCCTATTAGTTTTTCTCAACGTATAGCATGGGCGGTACGTAAAAATTCACCTGAATTACAAACTGCACTCAACGAATGGGTTAAAAAAATGCGTAAAGATGTTGATTACTATGTTATTTATAATAAATATTTCAAGAATAGTCGCTCATACCGCAAACGTATATCATCGGATTATTACAGTGAGGTAACCGGAAAAATTAGTCCGTACGACAGCATAATTAAATATCATGCCAACCGCATCAACTGGGACTGGCGCTTCTTAAGCTCTTTAATTTTTCATGAATCGCGTTTTAACCCAAACGAAAAATCGTGGGCCGGAGCCGTTGGACTTATGCAATTGATGCCATCAACTGCGCAAGAATTAGGTATTACAAACACAAGAGACCCAAAGCAAAATATAAGGGCAGGAACCACGTACCTGCAAAATATGTGGAACAGATGGGAGGAAATTCCCGACTCTACACAGCGACTTAAATTCACGCTTGCCTCATACAATTGTGGATATTCCCACGTGAAAGATGCTCAAAGATTAACAGCGAAATACGAACGAAACCCCAACATTTGGGACAAAAATGTTGAAGTATACGTGCTTAACTTAATGTACCCTGAATACTTTAACGATGAATTGGTTTATTACGGTTATGTGATGGGACAAGAACCGGTAGACTATGTTAACAGGATTTTTGATTTATACGACCATTACAAAACATTACTACCTGAATAAAAACGTAGAACATTAGAACTTCTAAGACACCAGAGAAGCAGAGGGTGCAGAGTATCTTCATATTTTTCTCTGCGCTCTCCGCGCTCTTTGGTGTTTTTATTTTTTCGCTGCGCTCACCGAAAACTTTGGTGTAAAAAGGGCCGTCAAAAAGACGACCCCATTTTGGATTAGTAAAGTTCCACATATAATAAAATCTGCTATTTGAAAAAGTTAAAACCTTTTACCTGCAGAAAACGCAAAACTCAGATTTAATTTATTTGATAAATGGTAATTTGACTACTTCAGCCCTTAAAAGTTTTTTACGCACTTTAATAAAAACTTCAGACCCGAATTTAGTATGACCGGTTTTTATATAGCCCATCCCAATACCTATGTTTAACACCGGAGACATGGTTCCGGAAGTTACCTCACCAATTGGATCGCCATTTCCATCAGTAATTTCATATCCATGACGGGGAATGCCCCGGTCAAGCAATTTAAAAGCACGCAACCTGCGTTTTAACCCTTCCTCTTTTTGCTTTAGCAGAATATCTTTTGCAATAAAATCTTTAGCATCAAACTTCGTAATCCACCCTAAACTTCCTTCAAGTGGCGTAGTAGTATCATTTATATCGTTACCATAAAGGCAGTAGCCCATTTCAAGCCTTAATGTATCACGGGCTCCAAGGCCAACAGGTAAAATTCCTTCATCTTTCCCGGCTTCGAAAATGGCATCCCAAATTTTGGCGGCATCTTCATTTCTGAAATACAATTCAAAACCTCCGGCACCAGTGTAACCCGTTGCAGAAATAATTACATTTTCAATACCGGCAAAACCACCTACAGTGAAAGTATAAAAGCGAATGCTGCTTAAATCGACATCGGTTAGTTTTTGTAGAACCCCTGTAGCTTTAGGTCCCTGAATGGCTAATTGTGCTATTTCGTCAGATGAGTTTTCAATTTCAACACCCATGTCATTGTTTGATACCATCCAGTTATAATCCTTTTCAATGTTTGAAGCATTTACAACCAACATGTACTTATCGGGTTCAAAATAATAAACTAATAAATCATCTACAATACCTCCCTTTTCGTTAGGCATGCAGGTATATTGCGCCTGACCAACCTCTAATACAGCAACATTATTCGTAGTAATTTTTTGTAAAAAATGTAGCGCATTTTCACCTTTCACCCATATTTCGCCCATGTGAGAAACATCAAAAACTCCAACGCCATTACGCACGGTTAAATGCTCATTTTTGATTCCTGAATATTCTATAGGCATTTCATATCCGGCAAAAGGGTGCATTTTTGCCCCTGCAGCTAAATGTTTTGGGTAAAAAGGTGTTTTCTTCATAACAATAATATCTTAACAAAGTAACATAAAAATACAAGCTAAGCTAAAACAAACTCATATAAAAGCAGCGCCTGTATCTTACAGCGTAACAAAAGTAATATTTATGAATAATTACAATACTGAAAAAAGTCATACACAATTTATTTTTAAAAAGCAGTCTTCAGGTTTAGGAGTTATCTGCGATTTTTATTAACATTGTGGGGTTATGTTCAAATAAAAAAACATCATGGCATATACAGATTTATCATATCTAAAGGAAATTACAGGTGGAGAAAGCAGTATTGTGCAGGAAATGGTTGAAATGTTTTTCGCACAAATAGATGAGTTTAAAGAAAACCTGAATAAACACCTTAAAGAAGAAAATTGGGCACAGCTTGGAAAAGAAGCCCACAAAGCTAAGTCTTCGGTTTTAATTGTTGGAATGGAAGAATTGGGTAAAAACCTGAAGAAACTCCAGTTGCTAACCGAAGAAGAAAAAGAGGTAGAGACTTATCCTGATTATGTGAAAATGTTCGAAGAACAATGTGATACTGCTGTAGTAGAACTGCAAGAAGAACTAAACAACCTATAAGGTTTAAATAATATTTTTACTGAAAGACATCATATCATGGACTAATGGTATGATGTTTTTTATTAAAAAAAAATAAAAATATCACCCCATTTATAAAATTTTAACACTCTTCAAATAATTTTCTTCATTCTATTTTTGTTACTTAGTTTAGTATAACAAAATAGTGATGAAAAAACTTAAAGACAACAATATTTTCAGCTCCTACCTTATAATAAGGGGATTTGAAACTACCATTTTTAGTATTGTATTCGGATTAATATTAATTTCGCTGCTCATAATCTGAATATAAATTTTTTAATGCTCGCAAAATATTTTCCTTTTTACCAAAGATTGCTAAAACTGGCAATTCCTTTAGTATTTACACATGCCGGACAAATAATCGTTCATCTGGTTGACAATGCCATGGTAGGCCGTGTTGGCACAACCGAATTAGCTGCGGCTTCGTTTGCCAACAGTGTTTTCATGATTGGGATGATATTTGGCATTGGTATTTTTATCGGCATCACTCCAATTATTGGTCAGGCTTTAGGTGAAAACAACAAAAAAAACATTGCACAAATAATCAAAAACGGGCTTGTATT
>JAQIDF010000324.1 GCA_027858145.1 Prolixibacteraceae bacterium
AGTCCGGCCTGTGCACTTTCGAGTAATAAAAACTCAAACAGTTTATGGTCATCGTACACCGGCACGCCCCATTCTGTATCGTGATATTCGCGGTATATGTCGGGCGATTGACCCCAGTCGCATCTATTGCACATGTTGTTCCTTTCCTGTTAACTTTTCAAAAATGATTGTTGCCATTATTTCAGCACCCTCTGCATTAGGGTGGATTTTATCGGGAAAAAGATTGGCTTTGTTTGCAAAAGGTGAATACAAATCAATATAATGAAGATTGAGTTCGTTGGATAATGCTTCAATCATGGGGTTCAGCTCAAGCCTGATGGTGCTGTCGGAAATGCCCCAGCGCTCCGGAAATGCCGGAACAGCCTTTAAAAGCACTACTTCAGGCGCCGACTCCAGTTGTTGAAACGACTTAATGAGTTTTCGGTAATCGTTTTTAAAATCAGCTTTATGTTTCCAGTTGTGTGGTTTGGTATCGTTGGTGCCAAGTTTAATGAGTACCACATCGGGTTGAAAGGCAAGTGCCTGTTGGTAAATCGGTTCGTTAATGTAGGGAAGGTCACCTTTCGATAACAAAGTGCGTGCACTGATTCCGAAATTGCGCACTTTCCAATTATCGCCCAACATGCGTTGCAACTGTGCCGGGTAGCACAGGCTGTCGCGGTGTTCAATGCCGTATCCAAAAGTGATGCTGTTGCCCACGCAGGCAACTTTTATGGGTTTTTCGTACTCCGATTCATTTACGATTCCTTTGTTGTTGCCGGTGTTGCATGAAATCGTAAAAATGGACAGCATTAACAGAGAGAGTAGTTGTAAGTGTATTTTTCTGAACATTGGTTTAAATTTTTGTTTTATCAAAGTTATTTTTATTTTATTTGTAAGGAAATGAATTTTATATACTAAACCTGAATCTAATGAAAAGATATTTATTCACGTTTTTAATTGCTTTTTTAGTGCTTTCATGTGGCACGAAAACATCTGATGATAGTAAGAAGAACCCCGTTAATGTTTTGTTTGAACAATTAAAATCGGTTGACAATAATGGTGTGTTGTTCGGCCATCAGGACGACCTGGCTTATGGTGTTACATGGAACTATGAAGAAGGTCGTTCAGACACGAAAGAAGCAGCCGGAGATTATCCGGCTCTGTTTGGCTGGGAGCTTGGAGGGATTGAACTTGGACATGCCGTAAATTTAGATAGTGTTCCCTTTGATAAAATGCGTGGCTTTGTTATCAAAGGTTATGAAATGGGTGCTGTAATTACTTTTAGCTGGCATCCTTATAGTGCCGTTGATACGACAAAAAGCTCATGGGATACTGATAAGGAAGTTGTGAAACATATCATCCCGGGTGGTAGTCATCATGAAGTATTCAAAAAACAGCTGGATGAAGTGGCTGATTTTATGGCATCGCTGAAGACTTCAAATGGCAAGCAGGTTCCTTTTATCTTTCGTCCCTGGCACGAGATGGACGGCGGATGGTTTTGGTGGGGGAGCACATCCTGTTCGCCTGAAGCGTTTAAAACTTTATTCCGCTTCACCGTTGAGTATCTGAAAAACGAAAAAGGGCTGGATTTCCTTACAGCCTATTCTCCTGATAACAGCTTCAATTCTGAAAAAGAATATCTTACATGGTATCCCGGTGATGATATCGTTGATATTATTGGCATGGATAATTATGGTGATTTTCGTGAAGGTTCTGTAAATGTTAATGCTGCCATGAAAAAATTGGAAATTGCCGTAAAATACGCCAATAGAACCGGAAAAGTCGCAGCTTTTACCGAGTCAGGCCTCGATCGAATTACTGATGATAATTGGTTTACCGAAAAACTTGCCCCGTCATTTCTTAACAGCGAACTTGCCTCGCAAATTGCATACGTAATGTTATGGCGGAATGCAGATTCCAAACATTTTTTCAGTAGTTATGCCGAACATTCTTCAGCGGCTGATTTCATGGAATTCACCGAAAATGATAAAATCTGGCTCCTGAATGACTGGAATGAATTCAAACAAATGAAAGAGTAATATCATTTGTTCAACAAATCGCTTCTCTAACAACAACCAATTATTTGAATGTAATTTCTGTTTCTGCTGTAATATTATTACTGTTAGCTTTTACCGTAACAGGTGTGTTTGAATTGCCAATTTTGATCAGTGCGGTGGCTATACCTGCTTCGGTTTTAATGGCTCCCGGGTTTAGAATCTGTGCATCGCCTTCGATTTCGAATGTTACTTCTACATCGTTTTGGCGCACAACGGTGCCATTGTCGTCGAGTAGCCTGGCATGTACAAACACTACATCGTTTACACCGGCTTTGGGTGCTTTGCCACTTTCGTCGATTGTGATTGTGAGAGCCGTGGTTTCGCCGGGTGTTTTTACGCTGTGGGTTGCTGCTACCTCGCCATTAATATA